>NZ_JBHXEG010000001.1:207876-211647 GCF_042724935.1 Kitasatospora sp. NPDC127060 | reverse complement strand
GCCGTCGGCGATCAGCCGGCCCAGGTGCAGCACCACGACGCGGGGGGCGCTCGCGGGGGCCGACCACACCGACCGGGTGGGGCACAGCACCCGGCGGCCCCCCTCGGCCGGGCGGCCCCGGCGCGCGCCGCCGGCGGCGCCGGGGGTTGCGGGGGAGCGGGGCACGGTTCACCGTCCCGCGCAACGGGTAGGGCAATGCGGCAGAAGGCCGCCAGGAGAGGGTGGGTCCGATCATGTGGAAGCTGTCGTTGGCCGTGGGATTCGCGGCCGGCTACGTCCTCGGCTCGCGGGCCGGGCGTCAGCGCTACGAACAGATCGCCAAGGTCACCCGGCAGATCGCCCAGAACCCCACCGTGCAGGGGGCGACGGACCGGGCGCGGCAGCAGGCCGGCGCGGTGGCCGGGAAGGCGGCCGGCGCCGTCGCGGACCGGGTCGGCGACCGGCTGCCGAACGCGGTCACCGACCGGGTGCCGTACTTCAGCCGCTCCCGCGCGGAGGACGACGGCTGGGGCACCGTCCGGCCGTGACCGGACGGTAGCGTCCGGGGCCCGTCCGCGGGCGCGCCCCGGGCAAAGGGGGTCCCAACGCGCGGTCCCGAACCGGCAACGTCTCACCCGGCCCGGACGCGTCCCGGGCCGGGCTGAGGCATGATCTCGACATGGCCATCGTCGCGGGGATAGACAGCTCGACCAACCGCACCCGGATCGTCGCGTGCGACGCGGACACCGGCGCCGTCCTCCGCTCCGGCAAGGCTCCGCATCCCGTCCCCGAGGACCAGGACCTGCGCCCCGGCGAGGCCGACCCGCAGGTCTGGCTGCACTCGCTCGGCGACGCCGCGGCCGGCGGCCTGCTGGAGAGCGTCCGGGCGATCGGCGTCAGCGCGCAGCAGCACGGCATGATCGGCCTGGACGCCGGCGGGGTCCTGGTCCGGCCCGCGATCCTGTGGCACGACCCGCGCGCCAGCGGCGCCGCCGCCAAGCTGCTGGACGCCCTCGGCGGCCCGGCAGCCTGGACCGCCGCGATCGGCGCGGTGCCCGGCCCGACGTACACCATCGCCAAGCTGCGCTGGCTGGCCGAGTTCGAACCGGCCAACGCCCGCCGGGTCGCCGAGGTGCTGCTGCCGCACGACTGGCTGGTCTGGCAGCTGCTCGGCCACCCCAAGCGCCGCACCACCGACCGCGGCGACGCCTCCGGCACCGGCTACTGGTCCCCGATCACCGGCGAGTACCGGCAGGACCTGGTCGAGCTGGCGCTCGGCCACGAACTGCGGCTGCCGGACGTGCTCGGCCCCGCCGAACCCGCCGGACACACCCCCGAGGGCCTGCTGATCTCGGCCGGCACCGGCGACAACATGGCCGCGGCCCTGGGCCTGGGCCTCGGCCCGGGTGACGCGGTGGTCTCGCTCGGCAGCGCCGGGACGATCTTCGCCGTCCACGACGAGGCCGTGGTGGACGCCACTGGGCTGGTCTCCTCCTTCGCCGACGCCGGCGGCCGCCACCTGCCGATGGTCGCCACCCTCAACGCCGCCCAGGTGCTGCGCGCCACCGCCGCCATGCTGGGCCGGGACCTGGAAGGGCTGAGCGACCTCGCCCAGCACTCCTCCCCCGGCGCCTACGGCCTGGTGCTGCTCCCCTACCTGGACGGCGAGCGCACCCCCGCACTGCCGCACGCCGCGGGCACCCTGACCGGTCTGCGGGCCGAGGCGATGACCCCGCAGCACCTGGCCCGGGCCGCCGTCGAGGGCATGCTGTGCAACATCGCCGACGCGCTGGACGTGCTGCGCGCCCGGGGCGTGGCGATCAAGCGGGTGTTCCTGCTCGGCGCGGCCGGCCGGCTGCCCGTGGTGCGGCACGTCGCCCCGATGCTGTTCGGCGTCCCGGTCGTGGTGCCGCCGCCGGGCGCGCACGCCGCCCGCGGCGCCGCCCGGCAGGCCGCCTGGGCGCTGGCGGGCACCCCCGAACCGCCGGAGTGGACGCTGCCGGACGCCGAGACCATCGCGCCCGAGGACGAGCAGGACCTGGCGATCGGCTCGGCGGTGCGCCAGCAGTACCGGGCCGCCCGGGACCAGATCCACCCGGAGGTCGCCTCGTCGTAGGCGGCGCGGGCCCCTCCGCGGGGGCGGGACGGGATTGGCCGGAGTACGCCGACGAAGATGCGTCGCCCCGCCCCCGATGGCAGCGTGGGTCGGGACACGGCCACCGAGGCGAAAGGGCGGCAGGATCCCATGGCCCTGCACAAGGGGACCGGCGGCGACCGCCGGCTGAGCGTCAGTCCGTTCGTCGGCATCACCGATCCGCTGGGCGCGATGGAGCTGGCCCCTCCGGTGCACCGGCTCGGCGAGGGCCCGGTGGCGGCCGACACCGCGTACCAGCTGGTCCACGACGAGCTGATGCTGGACGGCAGCGCCAAGCTCAACCTGGCGACCTTCGTCACCACCTCGATGGAGGTGCAGGCCACCCGGCTGATGACCGAGTGCCTGGACAAGAACATGATCGACAAGGACGAGTACCCGCAGACCGCCGAGCTGGAGCGGCGCTGCGTGGCCATCCTCGCCGACCTCTGGCACGCCCCCGACCCGGACAGCGCGGTCGGCTGCTCCACCACCGGCTCCAGCGAGGCCTGCATGCTGGCCGGCATGGCGCTCAAGCGCCGCTGGATGCGCCGCTACCCCGAGCGCTACGCGTCCGGGGCCCGGCCCAACCTGGTGATGGGCATCAACGTTCAGGTGTGCTGGGAGAAGTTCTGCAACTTCTGGGAGATCGAGGCCCGCACCGCGCCGATGGAGGGAGAGCGCTTCCACCTCGGCCCCGAGCAGGCGGTCGCCCTGTGCGACGAGAACACCATCGGCGTGGTCGGCGTCCTCGGCTCGACCTTCGACGGGTCGTACGAGCCGATCGCGGAGATCTGCGCGGCCCTGGACGAACTCCAGCAGCGCACCGGCCTGGACGTCCCGGTACACGTGGACGCCGCCTCCGGCGGCATGGTGGCGCCGTTCCTCGACCCGGAGCTGGTCTGGGACTTCCGGCTCCCCCGGGTGCAGTCGATCAACACCTCCGGCCACAAGTACGGCCTGGTCTACCCGGGTGTCGGCTGGGCGCTGTGGCGGGACAAGGAGGCGCTGCCCGAGGAGCTGGTCTTCCGGGTCAACTACCTGGGCGGCGAGATGCCGACGTTCGCGCTCAACTTCTCCCGGCCCGGCGCACAGGTCGCGGCCCAGTACTACGTCTTCCTGCGGCTCGGCCGGGAGGGCTTCCGGGCCGTCCAGGGGGCCTGCCGGGAGGTCGCCACCTACCTGGCCGGGGAGATCGGGAAACTGGGCTGCTTCCGGCTGCTGACCCGCGGGGACCAAGTCCCGGTGTTCGCCTTCACCACCACCGAGGACGTGAACTTCGACGTGTTCGACGTCTCGCGGCGGCTGCGCGAGCGCGGCTGGCAGGTGCCCGCCTACAGCTTCCCGGCGGACCGGGAGGACCTGTCCGTGATCCGGATCGTCTGCCGCAACGGCTTCTCCCGGGACCTGGCCGACCTGCTGCTGGCCGACCTCAACCGGCTGCTGCCGGAGCTGCGGCGCCAGCCCGTCCCGCTCCGGGAACTGGGGATGCCGGCCCGCGAGGGCTTCCACCACTAGGGCCCGCCCGCCACGCGGGCGCCACGGGCCGGAAACGCCGCAGCGGGAGGGCGCTGGGAAGCGCCCTCCCGCCGGGTGGTCATAAACAAAAACCCGCCCACCCGACCTGTGCCAATAGCGGATTGCGTGGTAGGGGTGGTAAT
>NZ_JBHXEG010000001.1:128880-207866 GCF_042724935.1 Kitasatospora sp. NPDC127060 | reverse complement strand
GGCGCCCCGCCCGTCCCTCCCGGGTATGGGGGGGGCCGCGCCCGGGTGGGCAACCACATCGCGGCCGCCCCCGCCCGGGGGGGGGGGGGGGGGGCGCCCGCCGGGGGGGGGGGGGGGGGGTCCGCCCCCCCCCGCCGGGTGGTCCCGGGTCGGTCGGGGCAGCCTCCCCCCGCGAGGCTGCCCCGACCGGTGGGGGTCCGGGACTCCGTGTCGAGCCTGACCCGGCCGACCGGCCGGTGCCCGAACGAAACGGCCGGGGCGGTGGAAACGCACCGGCGAGGAGAACTCTGCACGACGAACACATGACTGTTCGAGGGTTCCGAGGTGTTGTGAGACACTTCCGTCCGTCTCAACGCCATGACCTGGGGTTTGGGACACCAGGCCGCTGAGGTTGGAGAAGAGGAGACGCCGGACGACCAGGCGCGCGCCTCTCGCACCGTCCACCGTTGTCCCGTCCTGGGACTGTCCCGTCCTGCGACTCATGGAGGGCCGCATTGGCTTCCGCCTGGAAGGACCTGCCCGAGGAACTGTCCGAGCCCGCCCGGCTGCTGGCCGAGGAGCTCCGGACGATCAAGGACGCGGCCGGACTCTCGCTGTCCGAGCTGGCCGCCCGGACCCACTACAGCCGGGCCTCCTGGGAGCGCTGGCTGAACGGCAAGCGGGTGGTGACCGCGCAGGCGCTGGAGGCGCTGATCGGGGCGGTGGACTGCGACCCGGCCGCGCTGCGCCGACTGTGGCGGCGGGCGATGGAGCCCGCTGCCGGGGAGGCCACGGCCGAGGAAACCGCTGAGGAGGCTGCTGAGGAGCCTGTCCAGGCCCCGGCTCACGCCCCCGTTCAGGCCCCTGTCCCAGCCTCTGCCCCGGCCTCTGCCCCAGAGCTCTCCGACGACCGGCCGGCGGCCGAGGAGCCGGACCAGCTGGTGGCCGGGCCGGCGAGCGAGCTGCCCGCGGACCAGGAGCCGGCGCCGACCGCCGGGCAGCCCGCCGCCGCCTGGTGGCGGCGCCCGGCGGCGCTGGTCTCCGGCGCGGCCGTGCTGGCGCTGCTGCTGGTGCTGGTCGGCCTGCGGGTCAGCCGGCACGACGACCAGGCCTCGGCCGCCGACGGGCCGGCTCCGACCGCCTCGTCCACCGCCAGGCCCACCCCGTCGGCCCCGTCCGACCCGTCCGACCCCGCCTGCCGGGCCCTCGGCTGCGCCCACAAGGACCCCAAGACCACCGGCTGCGGCAAGGACGCCCGCACCCTGCAGACCCAGGTGGTCGGCAAGGTCGTCGTCTACCTCCGGTACAGCCGGACCTGCCAGGCCGCCTGGGCGGCGATCACCGAGGGCGAGCCCAAGGACTACGCGGTGATCACGGACAGCACCGGGGACAGCGAGACCGCGATGATCCACTGGGGCTACGACAACTACTCGCAGATGCTGAACGCGGCGGACCCGTCGATCGGCTTCCAGGTCTGCGGCTTCCGACCGGCCGGGCACGACTGCACCGCGACCGTCGCCGCCCTGGCCTCGGTGGTGGACTCCACCCCGATCCCGATCGGCCCCGCCTCGCCGCCCCCGGGCACCGGGGCCGCGGCGGCGACGCCGACGCCGACGCCGGGCGACTCGGCCCCGGCCGGCCCGGCGCAGCCACCGGCGACCGGCCAGGCGTCGCCGAGCCCGTCCGCGCCCTGAGGTCAGAGGTCTGAGGCCTGACGTCCGAGCTTTGAGGTCTGAGGCCTGACCGGCTAGTCGAGGTAGCCGCGCAGTTGCTCGGCGTAGGCGTGGTCGCGGAGCTTGACCAGGGTCTTGGACTCGATCTGGCGGATCCGCTCCCGGGTCACGCCGAACACCGCGCCGATCTCCTCCAGCGTGCGCGGACGCCCGTCGTCCAGCCCGTAGCGGAGCTGGACGACCTGGCGCTCCCGCTCGCCGAGGGTCGACAGCACCGCGTCCAGGTGCTGGCGCAGCAGCAGGAAGGCCGCGGACTCGGCGGGTGAGGCCGCGTCGGCGTCCTCGATCAGGTCGCCGAGCGCGACGTCGTCCTGCTCGCCGACCGGGGTGTGCAGCGAGATCGGCTCCTGGGCCAGCCGGAGGAGTTCGCGCACCCGCACCTCGGTGAGCTCCAGGGCGGTGGCGATGTCGGCCGCGGTCGGCTCCACTCCGCGCTGCTGGAGCAGGGTGCGCTGCACCCGGACCACCCGGTTGATCAGCTCCACCACGTGCACCGGCACCCGGATCGTGCGGGCCTGGTCGGCCAGGGCCCGGCTCATCGCCTGCCTGATCCACCAGGTCGCGTAGGTGGAGAACTTGAAGCCGCGGGCGTAGTCGAACTTCTCCACGGCCCGGATCAGGCCGACGTTGCCCTCCTGGACGAGGTCCAGCAGGGTCAGTCCGCGGCCGACGTAGCGCTTGGCGACGGACACCACCAGGCGCAGGTTGGCCTCGATCAGGCGGCGCTTGGCGATCCGGCCGGCGACCACCAGGGAGTCCAGCTCGCGGGCCAGTGGGTCCGGGGGCGGGGGGTCGCCGTCCAACCGCTCCTCGGCGAACAGGCCGACCTCGATCCGGCGGGCCAGTTCGACCTCCTCGGCGGCGGTGAGGAGCCGGATCCGGCCGATTTCGCGCAGGTACTGGCGCAGCAGATCGGGGGCGGGGGCGGCGCCCTCGGCGCGCTCGGGCGGATCGTCCTCGAATTCCGGCTCGGCCTGCGCCTCCGGGTCCGGGCCGTCCGGGTCCGGGTCCGGGTCCTGGTCCGGGCTGTCGGGGTGGCCCTCCGGCAGTTCCCGGGCGGGCATCAGCTCGCCGACCGGGGGCGCGGCCCCGGCCCGGCCGTGGTCCGTCTCCTGCTCCCCGTCCGGTGTCCGGGCGGGCTGGGCTCGTCTGGTGGCGGTGGTCGCTGCGGCAAGGCCTCGGTCCACGGGCATCCCTCGGGGCGGGCGCGACTCTGGCGGACCCGCGCTGTACGGAGGTGGGACGCCCTCCAGTGTGGGGTACGCCACGCTCCGTGGCCGAGACTCGTGCGCCGACTTTCTGCACGGAACTCGCCGGGCTTCCCGGCAGGCTCCTCGCCCGGCTCCCGTGCGGGGCTTACAGAGCCGCGGCGCCCTGACTGCGGAGCTGCTGCCCGTACTGCTGGAGCTGCCACAGTTCGGTCTGCACCGCGTGCAGCTGCTCGGCGTCCGCCCGGTGGCCCAGCCGCTGGAGGTAGCCGCGGACCTCGGCGATCCGGCGGTCGACGGCCAGCAGGCGCAGCTTGACCAGGAACTCGCCCGCGTAGATCGCGTCGGCCTTGCGCAGCGAGCGCACCGGTTCGACGGTCAGCTCGGTCACCAGCGAACGCACCTGGTCGTCCGGGGACGCCTCGCGCACCGCGCCGGTGAAGTCGGCCACGGTCGCCCCGAACGCGGCGCCGCCGGCCTTGGCGATGGCCTGTCGGACGGCGGCGTACGGCGGGGTCGGGAACTCGTCCTCGCCGTAGTGGTCGAAGGCCGGGCTGACCAGGTCCGGGTGCTGGAGCGCCAGCTTGAGCAGCTCGCGCTCGACGAACTGGGCCGGGTCGCGCGGGTTGAGCCGGAAGGCCGGCTGGGCGGGGCGCGGCGCCGCGACCGGCTGCTCGGTGCGCCGCTGCTGACCGTTGGCGCGGGGGTTCTGCTGCCGCTCCCGCTCCCAGCGGGCCAGCTGGGAGATCCGGCGGACCACGAACTGCTCGTCGCCGGGGTTCACCCCGACCATGCCGGCCAGGCGGATCGCGTAGCCGTGCCGGATCGACGGGTCCTTGATCTTGGCGACGATCAGGGCCGCCTCCTCCAACGCGGCGGCCTGCCCCTCGGGCGTCTCGACCCGGTGCTTGGCCACCGCCGTGTGCAGCGCGAACTCGAACAGCGGGACGGGGTTGTCGATCAGCTGCCGGACCGCCTCGTCACCCTGGGCCAGGCGCAGCTCGCAGGGGTCCATGCCGCCGGGGCTGACCGCGATGGAGGTCTTGGCGGCGAACTTCTGGTCGTCCTCGAAGGCCCGCAGCGCGGCCTTCTGGCCGGCCGCGTCGCCGTCGAAGGTGAAGACCGTCTCGCCGCGGTACTGCGAGGTGTCCATCAGCAGCCGGCGGATGATCTTGATGTGGTCCTCGGCGAAGGCGGTGCCGCAGGTCGCCACCGCCGAGGTGACCCCGGCCAGGTGGCAGGCCATCACGTCGGTGTAGCCCTCGACCACCACCGCCCGGCCCGACTTGGCGATCTCCTTCTTCGCCAGGTCGATGCCGTACAGCACGTGGGACTTCTTGTAGATCGGCGTCTCGGGGGTGTTCAGGTACTTCGGGCCGTTGTCGTCCTCGCGCAGCCGGCGGGCGCCGAAGCCGATCACCTCGCCCGCGATGTCCCGGATCGGCCACACCAGCCGGCCCCGGAAGCGGTCGATCAGCCCGCCGCGCTGGCCCTGCGAGGCCAGACCGCCCTGGAGGATCTCCTTGTCGGTGAAGCCCTTGCCGCGCAGGTAGCGGACCAGATGCTCCCACCCCGCGGGGGCGTAGCCGACACCGAAGGTCCTGGCCGCCTCCTCGTCGAAGCCGCGCTCGGCCAGGAAGCGGCGGCCGATCTCCGCCTCCGGCGAGGCCAGCTGCTCCTGGTACCAGGCGGCGGCCACCTTGTGCGCCTCGACCAGCCGGGTGCGCTCGCCCTGCTGGTGGCGGGGGCTGTAGCCGCCCTCCTCGTAGCGCAGGGTGATGCCAGCCTGGGCGGCCATCCGCTCGACGGCCTCGGCGAAGGTGAAGTGCTCGATCTTCATCAGGAAGGCGATGGTGTCGCCGTTCTCCTGGCAGCCGAAGCAGTGGAAGACGCCCTTGGCGGGATTGACGTAGAAGGAGGCGGACTTCTCGTCGTGGAAGGGGCAGACGCCCTTGTACTCGCCGCCGCCACCGTTGGTCAGCTGTACGTAGTCGCCGACCACCGCGTCGATCGGCAGTGCGCTGCGCACCGCCTGTACGTCTTCGTCCCTGATCCGCCCGGCCACCCCGGAAGTCTACTGGGGCGGCCGGGGTTTCGAGCCGGGGTTCCCCGCCGCGGGCGTCACGTCCAGGAGGCGCCGACGAGTTTGGCGTGCAGGGCCAGGGCCGAGGCGTCCGTGAGGGTGGCGATCTGGTCGATGACGGTGCGCAGGGCCGCGCGGTCGTCCTCGGCCTCGTGGTACATCGCGGCGAAGACCGGGTCCAGCCCCTCGGGGGCCCGCTGGTTCAGTACGTACGCCAGCTCGGCGATCACGATCCGCTGCCGGGCCCGCAGCTGGGCCTGCTCGTCGCGCATCATCACGTAGAGGACGGCGACCGCCTTGAGCACCGCGACCTCCAGCCGGACGTCCCGCGGCACCACCAGCTCGGCGGTGTAGCGGGTGAGCCGGCCGGGCCCGTAGCGGGCCCGGGTGGCCTGCTCGGCGGCCAGGCAGAAGCGGCCGATCAGCTGGCTGGTGAAGTCCTTGAGCCCGGCCCGGGCGCGCGCGGTGCCGTCGTAGCCCCGCGGCCAGAAGTCCTGGGCGAGCAGCCGGTCCAGCGCGGCGGCGAGCTCCTCCGGCTCGGCGTCCCGGGCGTAGCGCTCGGCGACCTTGAACAGGTCGGCGCGCTCGCCGGGCGCGCGCAGGGCGGCCGGGTCGATGTGGCCGGCCTGGAGGCCGTCCTCGACGTCGTGGGTGGAGTAGGCGACGTCGTCGGACCAGTCCATGACGGTGGCCTCGAAGCACTTGCGACCGGCCGGGGAGCCGGCCCGCAGCCAGCGGAAGACCGGCAGGTCGTCGGCGTAGACGCCGTACTTGGGCGAGGCCGGGTCGGTGGGGTGGGCGCCCTTGGTCCACGGGTACTTGGTGGCGGCGTCCAGGGCGGCCCGGGTCAGGTTGAGGCCGACGCTGCGGCCGGGCCAGGGGGCGAGCCGGGCGGCGGGCTGGTCTTCCGGGGGCGCGAAGCGCTTGGGTTCGAGCCGGGTGAGGATGCGCAGCGACTGGGCGTTGCCCTCGAAGCCGCCGCAGTCCTCGGCGGCCTGGTCGAGCGCCTCCTCGCCGGTGTGACCGAAGGGCGGGTGGCCGATGTCGTGGGCCAGGCAGCCGGCCTCCACGAGGTCCGGGTCGCAGCCGAGGGCGGCGCCGAGCTCCCGCCCGACCTGGGCGCATTCGAGCGAGTGGGTGAGCCGGGTGCGCGGGAAGTCGCTGCGCATGGGGGCGACCACCTGGGTGGTGCCGGCCAGGCGGCGCAGCGCCGCGGAGTGCAGCACCCGGGCGCGGTCGCGCTGGAAGGCGGTGCGGCCGGGGCGCTTGTCCGGTTCGGGGACCCAGCGGGCCTCGGCGGCGTGGTCGTACGGGATCGGGGCGGCGAGGCGGTGCGTGGTGTCGTCCATATGCCCCTCACGGTACGCCGGGCCTCCGACACGCGGGGGGTGCCGCGCACGAAGTGGTGTGGACCGGGGCGTGAACCGTGGGAGGCGCGCCGGTGTCGGCCCCGACGATTCGACCGGACCCGAACGGTCCAGTACCCGGGCGGCCCGTGAAGGTGCCCGGGGGCACGCGAAGGTGACCCGTGAGCCGGCCGAGGTGCCCGGGGCCAGCGAGGTGCCCGGGGCCCGCGAGGTGCCCGTGCCTCCGGGAGGCCGCGGAGGCGGGTCAGCCCCGGACGGCCTTCAGCACGGCGGCGGCCACCCCCTCCTCCCCCTTCGCGTTGGGGTGGATCGCGGTGAGCCCGTGGGCCGGGAACGGCGGCTCGATCCAGCGGGCGTCCTCCCCGGCGCACATGTCGTGCCCCGCCGAGGGCCCGGCGGTGTCCACGAACACGGCCCCGGCGGCCTCCGCGCGCTGCTTGAGCATCCCGTTGAGCTGCTGCTCCTTCTCGGCGAGGAAGCGCAGGTCCGCCGTCGCGATCGTGGTGCCCAGCACCGGCACGCAGCCGGCCGGGTCGGCCGGGAGCAGCGACGGGTAGCCGATCACGTACACCCGGGCCTGCGGGGAGCGGCGGCCGATCTCCCGCAGGGTCTCGGCGACCTTCTCGCCGGCCGCGTCCACCTTGGCCCGCACCTCGTCGGTGCCGCCGGAGGCGTAGTGGTCCCGGCAGGGCGCGGCCGAGCCGTCCTCGCCGACCAGGTCCTTCACCGCGTCCGCCAGGGTGTCCTTGGCGCACTGGGTGACGACCTGCATGAAGCCGGCGTCGTTGCCGCCGATGCCCAGGGTGACCAGCCGGGTGGCCGGGGTCAGGGCGTCCAGCTGGGCCGGGTTGGCGCCGTCGTCGGTCTTCTGCGCGGCCTTCAGGTCGCCGGTGCGGGCGCCGCTGCAGCTGACGTCCCGGAACCGCTCGGGCTCCAGGGCGAGCGCCTTCGCCAGCAGGGAGGGGTAGTTGACCCCGGAGCGGGCGCAGCCGCCCGGCTCGCCGACCTGCGGGGCGATCCGGGGCCCGGCGGTGTACGAGTCGCCGAGCGCCACGTACGGGCCGCTCGGCGGCGGGGTCGGGGTCGGCGTCGGGGGCAGGGTCGGGCTCGCGGCGGCCGGGGCGCGGCCGGGTACCGCGCCCGCGAAGCCGCGGTCCGTGGCGACCGGGCCGTCCGAACCGCCCCCGCCGCTGCATCCGGTCAGTCCCGCCAGCAGCAAGGCGGCGAGCCCGGCCGTCGCAACGGCCGTCGGGCGTGTGGTCCTCGGCATGGCATCCCCCCGGGGGTGCGGATCACGGGCATCTCCGTACGCGGCGGCCCGTCCCCCGGGCACCGCAGACTGCAACGTACGGGCGGCGCCGATGACTCCCGGCGCGAACCACTCCGTCCGCTCCGCGCCGTGCTACTCCACGCCTGCTACTCCGTGCCGTGCTACTCCGCGTCGCGTTCGTGCTCGGCCAGGAACTGCTCGAAGCGCCGCCCCAGCTCGTCCGCCGACGGCAGGTCGACCGGCTCGGCCAGCAGGCTCTCCCGGCCATCGGCGCCCGCCACCGCGTCGTACTGGCCCTCCATGCCGCGGATCGCCGAGCGCAACTCGCCGTCCCCCTGGGCCAACTGCTCCTCGATGTCGGCGTACACCTCGCCCATCCGCTCGCGCAGCCTGGTGCCGGGCAGCACCAGGCCGGTGGCCGACTGCACCGCCTCCAGGATCAGCACGGCTGCCGCGGGGTAGGCCGAACGGGCCACGTAGTGGGGGACGTGCACCGCGAAGCCCAGCACGTCGTGCCCGGCCTCGGCCAGCCGGTACTCCAGCAGCGCCTGGGCGCTGCCCGGGACCTGCGCCTGCTCAAACCACTGCGGGTAGCCCGGCGCGAGGTCCAGCCGGTTGCCGTGCGGCGTCAGGCCGACCGGGCGGGTGTGCGGCACGCCCATCGGGATGCCGTGGAAGTCCAGGCTGAGCCGGACCTCGAAGCGCTCGACCAGCTCGCGGACGGCGCGCGCGAACCGCTCCCACTCCACGTCCGGCTCCGGGCCGGTGAGCAGCAGGAACGGGGCGCCGGCCGCGTCCCGGACCAGCTGGAGCAGGATCTCCGGCGGGTCGTAGGACGACCAGTGGTCGTGGTCGAAGACCATCGCGGGGCGGCGGGCCCGGTAGTCGACCAGGCGGTCGTGGTCGAAGCGGGCCACCACCTGGGGCGAGCCCGTCTCCAGCAGGTGGGCCACCACCTGGCCGCCGGCCTCGCCGGCGTCCATGAAGCCCTCGAAGTGCTGGAGCAGCACCAGGCCGGCACCGGTGTCACGCAGCTCCGCGTTGGCCGCGGCCACCGCGGCCACGCCCCGCTCATCCAGCTCGTACAGCGCCTGGAAGTCTCGCACCGCGCACCCAACCCCGTTCTCTGCTCGTCCCGACCCGACCGGCCTCTCGTCCTGTTCAGCGTGCCGGGCCGCGCCGGAATTCCCGTTCCGGCCGACCGCCCGTCCGGCGACCCGCCCGGAGACCGTCGTCGACCGCTCCGGACCATGATCGCATCCGAGGGGAAAAGACCTGGTCACGGGTGTTCAACAGGCTGCTCCGGGGAGCGCGGTGGCGGTCGGCGCCGCCATTCGCGTGCCGCGAAGTGACGCACCGCGTTCTGGCGGGTATCGTCCTCTCGCTGCCTCGCATCGTCGCGTCGTCGTCACGTCGTCCGTAACGCCGTCGATCACGACCCGGATCGCTGCTCGGGCAGACACCCACGACGCATCTTGCCTTCACCTGGCCGCCTGCTTCCCTTCGCGCTCTCGTCTCCTCTTCGGCCATTTCGCGGACGCACACTGTCCGCTCGCCCTTCCCGCCGGACCGGTCCGAGGATCCGTGTCCGTTCCGGCACACCTCGCCGCCCGTTCCGGGCCGCCGCTCCCGCCCCACCCGACCGGAATCCTCCGGCGCGCACGGGTACCCGGAAGCGGAAACCGGGCCGGGGCGACCCCAGTCCACCGCAGCGCGTGCCGCACCCCGGCGCGGACTGCGCCCTACGACCGATGAAGGACCAAGGTTCCGTGCCAGCACCTGTCTTCCTCACCGGCCGCACCGTTCGGTTGGAGCCCCTCGCCGCCCACCACGCCGAGGCCATCGCCGCGGCCGGCGCCGAGGACCGAACGACCTACGCCTTCACCCCCGTCCCGCACGGCCTGGAAGCGGCCCGCGACTACATCGCGCGCGCCCTCGCGGACCAGGCCGCGGGCCGGTCGGTGCCGTTCGCGACGGTGAACGTCGCCGACGGCCGGGTGGTCGGCTCCACCCGTTTCCTGGAACTCGACTACTGGCAGGGCCCCATGGTGTGGCCGCCGGTGCCCGGCGTGCCGTTCGGCGATCCGGCGACGGCCGTCCCGGACGCCGCCGAGATCGGCAACACCTGGCTCTCCCCGCGCGCCCAGGGCACCGGCATCAACACCGAGGCCAAGCTGCTGATGCTCCGGCACGCCTTCGAGACCTGGGGCGTGCAGCGGATCTCGCTGCGCGCGGACGCCCGCAACCTGCGCTCGCGGGCCGCGATCGAACGGCTCGGCGCGACCTCCGAGGGCGTCCGCCGGGCGCACTCGCGCGGGCTGGACGGGGTGGTGCGCTCGACCGCGTTCTACTCGATCCTGGACTCCGAATGGCCGGCGGTCCGGGACATCATCGAGCTGCGGATCGCCGCCGCCACCTCGCCGAGCGCCCCTGATCCGGCGATCAACCAGGAGTGCCTTAGACCGGGCGGCGGCAGCGGGCAGCTGATGATCACGGCCTGAAGGGGAGCCGTTCGCCGGTAGCGGCGGTCTCCAGGATCCAGCTGAGGACCGCCAGGCCGTGCCGCTCCTGCGGCCGCACCGGCCAACGGTCGTGGCTCGTCTCGGCGATCGCCGAGACCGGCCGCCAGCCGTTGCGGACCGGGGCGACCGCCACCTCCCAGACCGGATGGCCGTCGTTCGGGCGACAGATCCTGAGCGAGCCCTGGTGGGTGTGGACCGCCCAACGGCCGTCCAGGGCCTCCGTGTGCCTCCCGGCCCGGATGCGCTGCCACTGCTCGTCGGTCCACTCCACCTCGGGGACCGGGTGCGGGCGCGGGACCAGGATCTCCGCTCGGCCCCGGCCGCCGGTGACCGCCCCGGGTGCCGGGAACGCCCAGCCGGGCAGCGGCTCCCGGGCGGCCAGCCAGGCGGCCGGGATGCCGTGGGTACCGGTGTGGGCGGCCACCACTCCCCCGGCGATCGCGGCGACGGTGTCCATGTCGCCGCCGGCCGCGATCGCCGCCCGGACTGCGGCCGGGTAGTCGGTCAGATGGCTGGCGGCGCACCAGAGCGCGTACGGGACGGTGTCGGCGGCCGAGGTCCGGCTGCCGTTGCCGAGAACACTCGCCGCGAGCACGCGGTCCTGCTCGGCGAGCAGGCCGACGGCCTCGTTCAGGCCGTCGCGAACGACGCCCAGCGGGGTGCGGAAGGCCACCTCGCGCAGGAAGGTCTCCGGCGTCGTGCCCCCGGTCCGGGCCCGGACCGCCAGGGCCGCCGCCACGGCGACGGCGATCGCGCCGTCCACGGCCTGCGGGTGGGTGTGGGTGATCACGGCCGTGCGCGCGGCCAGCTGGATGACGGCGGACAGGTCGCCCGCGTACGCCGCCCCCAGCGGGGCGACCCGCATCGCGGCGCCGTTGCCGTACGAGCCCTTGCCGTCGAAGAGTTCGGCGGCCAGGGCCTCGGCGTCGCCGCCCTCCCGGATCAGCCGGAGCATCCGGTTGGCGGCCGGGCCGTAGCCACGGTCGAAGTCGTGGCGGCGGGCGAAGGCGTGGGTGAGGTCGAAGGTGTCGATCGTGCCGCGTTCGCGCTGGGCGGCGTACACCGAGCAGGCCATCTCGGTGTCGTCGGTCCACGGCCAGGGGCCGGGCGGCTCGGTGCGGGAGGCGAAGTGGGCCCGGGCGGTTTCCGGGACGAAGAACTGGGCGCCGAGGGCGTCGCCGACGGAGAGGCCGTTGAGCGCGTCGAGCGCGGGGCCGTTTGGTTCGATCATCATGGGCCTCCCAGCACAGCGGCTCGACCGGCGTTTCGTCAACACCGTTGCGAGGAAGCCCCTGACGAGGGACGTTTCGCATACCTCCGATCCGGGCGGGCAGCACCCGGGTATGACCCGCGCGCATCCGCTCGACCCCGTCGCCCTGCTCGGCGCCGACCAGCAGCACATCGCCACCCGGGCGCAGCTGCGCCGGCTCGGCGTGCCCTCCGGCACGATCGCCCACCGGCTGCGGCCGGGCGGGCCCTGGCAGCAGGTGCTGCCGCGGGTGATCTGCCTGCAGAACGGGCGATTGACGAACCATCAGAAACTGAGGGCAGCACTGGCGTACGCGAGTCCGAAGGGACAGCCGCCACGACCCGGGGAGGTGTTGCTGACCGGGCTCGCGGTGCTGGCGGAGGCCGGGCTGCCGAGCGCCGGGCACCCGGCGGACCTGGCCGAGGTCGATGTCCTGATCCCACATCAGCGTCGCGTCAGGGAAAGGGAGTTCGTACGGATCCACCGGGCCTCCGGGGCGATGCCGGGCGGCTTCGAGCGGGACGACGGGCTGTGGAGCGCCACCGTCGCGCGGGCGCTGGCGGACATCGCGTCGCGGGAGACCGGGCAGCGCCGGTTCCGGGCGCTGTGCGCCGAGGCCGTCCAGCGGCGGCACTGCGAACTCGGCGAACTGCTCGACCAGTTGCTCTCCGGGCCGGGGGCGCCGGCACTGCCGCGGGTGGCCCTGGTGGTGGAGGACCTGACCGCCGGGATGCGGTCGGCGGTGGAGGGCGAGGCCCGCGAGGTGCTCGCCCATGCGGGCCTGCCGGAACCGCTCTGGAACCCGGTGCTGTTCCTGGACGGCCGCTTCCTCGCGGTGCCGGACGCCTACTGGCCGCACGCCTGCGTCGCCCTGGAGATCGACTCCCGTGCCCACCACCTGCGGCCGGCCGACCACGAGCGCGGCCTGGCCCGCGCCGACCGCCTCACCGCCGCCGGCCTCCCGGTGGTCCGCACCACCCCCGTCCAGCTGCGCCGCGACCCCGCCCCGGTCCTGCACGAGCTGACCGCGCTGGTCACCACCGGCCCGCACGGCCTGCACAGCCGGGTCAGTTGGCGCCGCGCCCGGTGAACGCGCCCACCCCTCAGGCGTGTTGGGCGCCGGCGGCCTCGGCGGCGGCCACCAGGCGCTGGAGTTCGGCGAGGTGGGCGGCGAGGGCGGCGCGGCCCTCGCGGGTGGCGGCGAGCCAGGTGCGCGGGCGCTTGCCGACGTAGCCCTTCTTGACCACCAGGTAGCCGGCGTCCTCCAGGGCGGTGGCGGCCTTGCTGAGCACGGAGTCGGAGACCTCGCAGTGGTCCCGGACCGCGGCGAACTCGGCCTCGTGGCAGGCGCCGAGGAAGGCGAGCACGGTGAGCCGGGTGGCGTGCTGGAGCAGCGGGTCGAGCGCACCGGGCATCAGTCGGCCTCGTGCGAGCGCCGGACCCGGCGGTTGAGCCAGTGGATGCCCGCCCAGAAGGTCAGGCCCGCCGCGAGCCCGGCGACCCCGGCGATCCAGCGCGGGCCGCCGCCGGCCTGCCAGGCGAGCACCATCCCGGCCGCCGACACGGCGCAGACCGCGAGGACCGCCAGCGCGACCGGGCCGCGGATGCCGTCCGGCACTCCCCGGCGGACGATGCCGTCGCTGCGCACGGCGACCCGGGCGAGGCCACCGGTCAGGGCGGCGAAGCCACCGGCGAAGGCGCCGATCAGGGCGTACTGCCCGGTGGCGACGGCCTGGCCGATCCCGAGGCCGTACGCGGTGAAGGCGAAGGCGAAGGCCGGCCCGTACCAGCGGGGCACCTCGCCCGGCCGCCGGGCGGCCGCGTCGGCTCCGGCGGCCAGGCGCAGCGCCTCGGCGGCGGGCAGCGGGGTGGGAACGGAACTACTCATGACAGCCCCCTCGTCGGTGATGGTGACTCCAGCATGGCACTTACTTTCCAGGTTGGAAAGTGTTTTCTGGAGCGCAGACGAAGCGGCCCCCGGTCCGTGGGGCGGAGGCGGGGGCCGGAGGAGCTCGGTCCAGGGTCAGCAGCGCGGGTCGATCTCCTGGAAGGTCCCGTAGTGGTCCGGGGACCAGTACTGCTCGCCGGAGCCGCCGGTGACGACCCGGCGGGTGCCGCGGTCGTTGGAGCCCGGGGTGACCACGGTGAACTCGTGGTAGTAGCCGTTGCCCTTCTTCGGCAGCCGGCTCTCGCGGTTCTCGAAGACGATGCCGTCCCGGTTGTACGGGTAGGGGCCGCCCTTGGCGATCAGGCCGAGGGTGTCCTGGGCCTGGCTGGGGAGCTTGGTGCGGCAGACGTCGGCCAGGGCCGGGTCGGCGGGCACCCAGCCGCCGCTCGGGGCGGAGGCGCCGCCGGCCGGCGGGGACGGCTTGGGGGCCGAGGGTTTGGGGGCCGAGGTGCCCGCGGTGGCGGAGGCGCTCGCGGCGGCCTTGGGGTGGCTGCCGCCGCCCTTGCCGGCGAGCAGGTACCCGACCCCGGCGAGCACGGCCAGGATCAGGACGGCCACCACGACGAGCGGGCTCTTGCTTCTGGTCATGCCGTCCAGCTTGGCAGCCGGCGGCGTCCGGCCCGGCCAGTCACACACATGACGGACACCACAGAAACGTACGGCCGGGCGGGAACGGACGCCGTTGTCCGTTCCCGCCCGGCCGTGTCACGTACGCCGGTTCTCCTGCGCCGAGCTCCGGTGTACGCCCTCCCGAGGGGAGGGTTCAGCGGTCAGTCGTACCCGCGCGTGAGTAGGGGATGCCTACCCTCTCAGCGCGAGTCGCTGCCCGCCGTCTCGATGGCGGCGCGGCCTGCCTCCAGGCGCGCCACCGGGATCCGGAAGGGGGAGCAGGAGACGTAGTCCAGCCCCACCTCGTGGAAGAAGTGGACCGACTCCGGGTCGCCGCCGTGCTCGCCGCAGACGCCGAGCTTGAGGTCGGGGCGGGTGGCCCGGCCGGCCTCGACGGCGTGCTTGACGAGCGAGCCGACGCCGTCGCGGTCGATGGTCTCGAACGGGGAGACCCCGAAGATGCCCTTCTCCAGGTAGGCGGTGAAGAACGAGGCCTCCACGTCGTCCCGGGAGAAGCCCCAGACCGTCTGGGTCAGGTCGTTGGTGCCGAAGGAGAAGAACTCGGCGGCCTCGGCGATCTGACCGGCGGTCACCGCGGCGCGCGGCAGCTCGATCATGGTGCCGAGCTTGATGTCCAGCGTGACGCCGGTGGACTGGGCGACCTCGGCGAGCACCCGCTCGCACTCGTCGCGGACCAGCTCCAGCTCCTGGACGGTGCCGACCAGCGGGATCATCACCTCGGGGCGCGGGTCCCCGCCGGCCAGCTTGCGCTCGGCGGCGGCCTCGGCGATGGCCCGGACCTGCATGCCGAACAGGCCGGGGATGACCAGGCCGAGGCGCACCCCGCGCAGGCCCAGCATCGGGTTCTGCTCGTGCAGCTTGTGCACCGCCTGGAGCAGGCGCAGGTCGTTCTCGTTCGGGTCCTTGCGGGCCTCGGCGAGGGCGACGCGCACCGACAGCTCGGTGATGTCGGGCAGGAACTCGTGCAGCGGCGGGTCGAGCAGGCGGACGGTGACGGGCAGCCCGTCCATCGCCTGGAAGAGCTCCAGGAAGTCGCCCTTCTGCAGCGGCAGCAGGGTGGAGAGGGCGAGCTCGCGGTCCTTGTCGTTGTCCGCGAGGATCAGGTGCTCGACCTCCTTGCGGCGCTCCTCGCCGAGGAACATGTGCTCGGTGCGGCACAGGCCGATGCCCTGGGCGCCGTAGCGGCGGGCCCGCGAGCCGTCCTCGGCGTTGTCGGCGTTGGCGCGGACGGCCAGGCGGCGGCGGCCGTCGGCGTGCGACATCAGCCGGTGGACGGCCTGGACCAGCCCGCCCTGGACGTCGGCGCCGGCGTGCAGGGTTCCCTCGAAGTACTCGACCACGGGGGACGGCAGGACCGGTACCTCGCCGAGGTAGACCTTGCCGCTGGCGCCGTCGATGGAGACGACGTCGCCCTCGTGGACCACCAGGCCGTCGGCGGTGGTGAACTTGCGGGACTTGGTGTCGACCTCCAGCTCCTCGGCGCCGCAGACACAGGTCTTGCCCATGCCGCGGGCGACGACGGCGGCGTGCGAGGTCTTGCCGCCGCGCGAGGTGAGGATGCCCTCGGCGGCGATCATGCCGTCCAGGTCGTCCGGGTTGGTCTCCCGGCGGACCAGGATGACCTTCTCGCCCGAGCGGGACCACTTGACGGCGGTGTAGGAATCGAAGACGACCTTGCCGATCGCGGCGCCGGGCGAGGCGGCCAGGCCCCAGCCGATCTGCTTGGACTCGGGGGTCGGGGCGAAGCGCGGGAACATCAGCTGGGCCAGCTGGCCGCCGGTGACCCGCATCAGGGCCTCGTCCAGGTCGATCAGACCCTGGTCGACCAGCTGGACGGCGATCCGGAAGGCGGCCGCGGCGGTGCGCTTGCCGACCCGGGTCTGCAGCATCCAGAGCTTGCCGCGCTCGATGGTGAACTCGATGTCGCAGAGGTCGCGGTAGTGGTTCTCGAGCTTCTGCATGATCGCCATCAGCTCGTCGTACGACTTCTTGTCGAGCTTCTCCAGCTCGGACAGCTGTAGCGTGTTGCGGATGCCGGCGACGACGTCCTCGCCCTGGGCGTTGGACAGGTAGTCGCCGTAGACGCCCTGGGCGCCGGTGGAGGGGTCGCGGGTGAAGGCGACGCCGGTGCCGGAGTCCTCACCGAGGTTGCCGAAGACCATGGTGCAGACGTTGACCGCGGTGCCCAGGTCGTTCGGGATGCGCTCCTGTCGGCGGTACAGCCGGGCGCGGTCGCCGTTCCAGGAGTGGAAGACGGCGTGGACGGCGAGGTCCATCTGCTCGCGCGGGTCCTGCGGGAAGGCCCGGCCGGTCTCGCGCTCGACGATGCCCTTGAACACCTCGACGAGGTCCCGGAGGTCGGAAGCGTCCAGGTCCAGGTCGTTGACGGTGCCCTTGGCGTGCTTGGCCTCGTCCAGGGCCTCCTCGAACAGCTCGCCGTCGACGCCCAGCACGGTCTTGCCGAACATCTGGACCAGGCGGCGGTAGGAGTCCCAGGCGAAGCGCTCGTTGCCGGACTGGGCGGCGAGGCCGACCACCGAGGCGTCGGAGAGGCCGATGTTCAGGACGGTGTCCATCATGCCGGGCATGGAGAACTTGGCACCGGAGCGGACGGAGACCAGGAGCGGGTTGTCGGCCTGGCCGAGCTTCTTGCCCATCTCCTGCTCGAGCGCGTCCAGGTGGGCGCTGATCTCCTCGTGCAGCGAGGAGGGCTCACTGCCGGTCTCCAGGAAGACCTTGCAGGCCTCGGTGGTGATGGTGAACCCCGGAGGGACGGGGAGCCCCAGGTTGGTCATCTCGGCCAGGTTCGCGCCCTTGCCGCCGAGAAGGTCCTTGAGGTCCTTGTTTCCTTCGGTGAAGGAGTAAACAAACTTCTGCTGGGACGGCACGGGTCGGTCTCCTCGTACGCGGTTGCCCTGACGCCGGAGAACATACCCATTTCGAAGGCACTTCTCTGCCCTGAATAGGCCACACGAGGCCGGTACCGAGGGGTAACCCGCTAGATCGAATGCGCATAAAGGCGTTCACCTCTGTTGGTGAAATCGTCCCCCTGACGCTAGCCCGCCTTCAAGACTTGAAGGCGGGGAAACGGAAGATCGCTCGATTCGGACGCTGGGTAGCGGCCGCGGGTCGGTCGCGTTGCCCCGGCTTGATTTCCTGCAGCCGGATCGGCCGATCGGCGTCGAACCGGCTTCGGGAAGCGATTCACGGCCGACCTGTCCATTTCGTCCACTGACCGGGCGTCAGTCGCCACCGCGTGTGGCAAGCGTCACCAGCCCGTCTCGCGGCTCGAACGTAGAACGCCTGCGCCAATCGTCGCACTCCGTCCAGGAACGTGCTCGTTCCGTGATGTGAGACCGCCAAAAAGGAGCCCTCTTGTCCAGAATGGACAAGAGGGCTGGGACCGGGTGGCCAGCCCCCCGGAAGGGCCGACTTCGCCGGATCGGCTAGATCATCCGCCAGAGGTGTCCGATTCGGCGTCCTCGCCCGGCCGGGCGCAGTCGTACGGATCGTCCAACCAGCCCTCCGGCAGGACCACCCGACCGTTGCCGCTGGTGCGGCCGCGCGGGCCGTCCGCGCCGATCGGCCAGGTCTGGGTCTGCTCCACCTGGGCGAGGGTTCCGGCCAGTTCGGCCAGCGAGGAGGAGTTGGCGAGCCGCACCCGCAGCTCGGAGCCGACCGAGAAGCCCTTGGTGTACCAGGCGACGTGCTTGCGGAAGTCGATCACGCCGCGCGTCTCGTCCCCCAGCCACTCACCGAGCAGCTGGGCGTGGCGCACCATCGCCCGGGCCACGTAGCCGAAGTCCGGGCGGGCGTAGTCGACGTCGCCCTCGAAGATCGACACGAGGTCCCGGAACAGCCACGGCCGGCCCAGGCAGCCGCGGCCCACCACGACGCCGTCGCAGCCGGTCTCGCGCATCATCCGCAGCGCGTCGTCGGCCGACCAGATGTCCCCGTTGCCCAGCACCGGCACGTGCGCCGGGACGGCCTCGCGCAGCCGGGCGATCGCCGACCAGTCGGCCGTCCCGCCGTAGTGCTGGGCGGCGGTGCGCCCGTGCAGGGCGATCGCGGCCACGCCCTCCTCGGCGCCGATCCGGCCGGCGTCCAGGAAGGTGAGGTGGTCGTCGTCGATGCCCTTGCGCATCTTCATGGTCACCGGGAGCTCCCCGGCGTTGGCCACGGCCTCGCGCAGGATCTCCCGCAGCAGGTTGCGCTTGTACGGCAGCGCCGAGCCGCCGCCCTTGCGGGTCACCTTGGGGACGGGGCAGCCGAAGTTGAGGTCGATGTGGTCGGCCAGGCCCTCGTCCGAGATCATCCGGGCCGCCTTGCCGACGGTCACCGGGTCCACCCCGTACAGCTGGATCGAGCGCGGCTTCTCGCTCGGGTCGAACTTGATCAGCTGCATGGTCTTGGCGTTGCGCTCGACCAGCGCCCGGGTGGTGATCATCTCCGAGACGTACAGGCCCTTGCCGCCGCTCTGCTCGCGGCACAGGGTGCGGAACGGGGCGTTGGTGATCCCGGCCATCGGCGCCAGCACGACGGGCGGCCAGACCCGGATCGGGCCGATGTCCAGCGCCGCGAACTCGGTGCCGGTCGCGGACACGGTCGTCGTCGCCGTCTCGGGCGCGGTCGCCGTCTCCGGCGCGGTCGCGGTCGCCGTCTCCGGCGCGGTCGCGGTCGCCGTCTCCGGCGCGGTGGGTGCGGGCGTGGCTGTCATGCGCGGCTGACCTCGGATAGGGGGACGGGACTCTCCATTGTCCCCCACCCGGATCACCCGCCCGGCCTACCGCTGATCGGAGCGGTAGCCGATGTCCAGCGAGCCGGAGCCGACGTCGGCCTCCAGGGTGGCGGCGCTGGCCGCGTCACCCAGGGCCGGATCGATGGTGCTGCTGCCCGAGCCCGTGCCGCCGTTGATCCGGTAGCGGCTCCCCTTCGGCATCGCCATGGTCACCGAACCGGATCCGGTGCTCACCCGGACGTCCTGCGGCGCCGACCGGAAGGTCAGGTCCACCGCCCCGGATGTGCTGGACACGTCCGCCCGGGGCGAGGAGAGGTCCGTGCCCTGGGTCATCCCGGAGGTGGTGCTCACCCGGACCGGGCCGGACAGCCCGCGCAGGACGATCGAGCCCGAGGTGCCGTCCAGCCGGACCTCGCCGCTGAGGTCCGTCACCTCGACCGCGCCGGAGGTCACCGAGCCGGAGACCGCGGTGCCGGCCGGCACCTCCAGCTCGATCGAGGCGCCGCAGTTGTAGAAGGGCAGCGAGCGCCGGCACTCCACGCCGACGGTCATCGTGTCGCCGACGACGTCGGCGCGCACCTTCGGCTCGGAGACCGTCCAGTCCAGGTTCTTGCGCACCACCACCCGGTCCGCCACCCCCGGCTTGATCCGCACCGACGCGCTGCTCGTGGCGAGCTGCAGCCTGTGGACGGGGGCGACGTACGTCTGCTGCTCGGTCCGCGACTGCCGGGCCACCAGGGCCAGGGTCTGCGCCCCTCCCATGACCACCACGAACACCACGGTGAGGACCCCGATCAGCCGCCACGCCCTGGTGGACCGCGCGCTCACGTGATCTCCAGGAAGCGCAGCACCGCCATCACCCGGCGGTGGCTGTCGTCGGCCGGCGGGAGGTCCAGCTTGGTGAAGATCGAGTTGATGTGCTTGGCCACCGCGCTGTCGCTGACCACCAGCGAGGCCGCGATCGCCGCGTTGGACCGGCCCTCCGCCATCAGCGAGAGCACGTCCCGCTCGCGCGGGGTCAGCTTCTCCAGCGGATCCCGGTGGCGGCGCACCAGCAGCTGGGCCACCACCTCCGGGTCCAGCGCGGTGCCGCCCTCGGCCACCCGTTGCAGCGCGTCCACGAAGTCGTCCACATTGGCCACCCGCTGCTTCAGCAGGTAGCCGACCCCGCTGGTGTTGGTCGCCAGGAGGTCCGCGGCGTAGCGCTCCTCCACGAACTGGGAGAGCAGCAGCACGGCGGTGTCCGGCCACTGCTGCCGGATCACCATCGCGGCCTTCACGCCCTCGTCGTGGAAGCCCGGCGGCATCCGGACGTCCGCGACCACCACCCCCGGGCGGTGCTCCTCGACGGCGGCCAGCAGCTCGACGGCGTCCCCGACCGCGGCCACCACCTCGAACCCCACCGCCTCCAGGACCTTCACCAGGCCGACCCTCAGCAGGACCGAGTCCTCGGCGATCACAGCACGCACGGCAACTCCACGGTGATGGTGGTGGGGCCCCCGAGGGGGCTGAGAACGGACAGCGTTCCGTCGACCGAGGCCGCGCGCTTGCGCAGACCGGTGAGCCCGGTGCCGCGCGACGGGTCCGCGCCGCCCACGCCGTCGTCGCTGATGACCAGGCGCAGCCGGCCGCCGGCCGTCCGCACCGAGACGTCGACCTGCTTGGCCCGGGCGTGCTTGGCCACGTTGGTGAGCGCCTCGGAGACGGTGAAGTAGGCGACCGCCTCGACGGTCGGGGCGATCCGGTCGGACAGCTCGACGTCCAGGCGCACCGGCAGCGGGGCCCGGGCCGCGATGCCGGACAGCGCCGCGTCCAGACCGCGGTCCTCCAGGACCGCCGGGTGCAGCCCCCGGACCAGGTCGCGCAGCTCGTCGATGGCCGCCTGGGCCTCCTCGTGCGCGGCGACGATCACCTGCATGGCGTCGGGCGGGCAGTCCTTGAGGGTGCGCCGGGCCAGGCCCAGGTTCATCGCGAGGGAGGTGAGGCGCTGCTGGGCGCCGTCGTGCAGGTCCCGCTCGATCCGGCGGCGCTCGGCGTCCACCGCGTCCACCAGGCCGGCCCGGGACTCGGCGATCTCCTCGACCCGCTGCTCCAGCTGCTCCGCCCGGTTCGGGCCGAGCAGCAGCTGCGCCGCCCGCACCTCCAGCCAGGCGACCAGCGTGGTCAGCCAGGGCGTCATCAGCAGCAGCAGCACGCCGGTCACCGTGAGCACCACGTCCAGGCCGGCCAGCTCGCTGCGCAGCCCCACGTCGAGCGGCAGCAGCCAGACCCAGCCGTACAGGGTGGTCAGCACCAGAGCGGCGCCCCAGAGGTAGACGGCGGCCAGCGCGCCGAGCGCCAGGACCGGACCGACCAGCAGGTGGTAGGTGATCTGGCGCCAGGCCAGGCCGAACCGCAGCGGGCCCAGCAGCAGGGTCGTGGACCCGCCGGGGGGCGGCACCTCCACGCCGCGCAGGGCGCGCAGCCGGCCGCGCTGGACGCGGGTGAGCCAGCGCGTGCAGACCAGGACGACCGCGAGGACCGGGAAGAGCAGGCCGGAATCGGTCACGGCCAGCCAGACCGGCGCGGCCATGGGTATTCCGGCGGCTATGAAGCGGGTCTCCCGCCAGGCCTCGGCCGACCACGGTGGTCGTCCGAGGCTCCTGACGAGCGCTCGGCGCAACGTGGTGGAGGGCATGCCGGACAGCGTAGGGCCCGGTGATCAACGGCCGCCATGAAGGGGGGTGCCGGACGGGGGTGTAGCTGGATACACCCCCGATTCGGTGTGCGGCACCACCGACAGCGGGCCCCCGCCACGGAAGGCTTGGGGGCATGACGAGCACCGCATCGCACTCCGCCACCCCGCCGCACGGGCGGCCCGTCCCCGGGGACCACGGGGGTGTCCCCGGGGGCGCGCTCCGCCCGGCGCCGGGGCCGGAGGGGACGCTGCCCGCCGGGGCCGGGCCCTGGTCGGTCCGCAGCGTCGGCACCGGCCGCGGCCGGGCCGCGCTGGAGCTGTACCAGCACGGCGAGCTGGCCGACGTCCTGGTCGCCGCCCGGCTCGCACCGCAACTGGTGCGCGGCGCCCGGCGCAGCCCCGCCGCCGGGCGGTGCTCGCACGTGCTCGCCTGGGGGCGGCTGCCGGCCGACGGCACGGCGCCCTCGGTGGTGTTCACCGGCGGGCGGCGGCTGTTCCGCGCCGTCCGGACGGCGGCGGTCGCCGAGGTGGTCACGGTCGCCGGGTCGTTCTGGCTCGCGCTGGCCGAGGGGCCGTTCGACACCGTGCTGGTCGAGCACCCGGCGGGCGGACCGGCCGAGCGGCTGCCGCTGCAGCGGGTGCGGACGGGGGCCGGAGCATGAGCACCGCCGTCATCGCGGGCGCACCCGGGTACGCCCTGCCGGAGCGCTTCCGGAAACTGCCGCGGCTGGCCGCCCTCGGGCTGCTGCCCTGGCTGATGGTGCTGGCCGTCAACCACGAGACCCCGTGGGTGGTGCTGGACCTCGCGGAGTTCGCCGCCCTGCTCTCGCTGGACGCGCTGCTGCGCCGGCGCAGTGCCGCCGCCTCGTGGCCGGGCGGGGCGGCGGCCCTGCTGCTGGCCGGTGACGCGCTGGCCGACATCTCCTGCGCCGGGCCGGGGCACGCGGTGCTGGCGGCGCTGGTGATGGCGTGCTGCGTCGAACTGCCGCTGGCGGCGGTGTGCCTGCTGCTCGGGAGCGAGTCGATACGCGGCCAGGACCGACCCTAGGCCTGGGGCAGCTCACTCATCAGGACGCGGGTCTCCTCGTCCAGCGGGGTGTAGCTGATCATCCGCGTCCCGAGCCGGGGGCTGAGCCAGAAGTTGGTGTACTCGCAGCGCAGCAGGCCCACGCCCGGCACCTGGAAGCGCTTGATCCCGTTGCCCGGCCGCATCACCTCGTGCCGCTGCCACTCCTCCGCGAAGTCCGGCGAAGCCTTCAACAGCCGGGTCAGCAGCGCCTTCCAGGCCGGCTCGGCGGAGTGGTCGGCCATCGAGGCGCGGAACCGGGCCACCATGCCGAGGCGCTCCGTCCGGTAGTCGATCAGCACCTCGCGGAAGCGCGAAGGGGTGAACGCCAGCCACATCAGGTTCCGCTCCTCCAGCGGCAGTTCACCGAGGTCGCCGACGATGGCGGTGTACGGCGCGTTGTGCGCCAGGATGTCGTAGCGGGAGTTGACCAGCGCGGCCGGGTACGGCGCCATCTGGTCCAGCACCAGGCGCACGCTCGGGGTCACCGAGGGGCACTCCGTCACCGGCGCCGGATCGTCCGCGCCGGCCAGGGTGAACAGGTGCGCCCGCTCGCTCGGGTCCAGCAGCAGCGCCCGGGCCACCGCGTCCAGCACCTGCGCGGACACCTGGATGTCCCGCCCCTGCTCCAGCCACGTGTACCAGGTCACCCCGACCGCGGCCAGCTGCGCCACCTCCTCCCGGCGCAGCCCCGGGGTACGGCGGCGGCCGGTCATCGGCAGGCCCACCTGCTCGGGCGCGATGCGCTCGCGGCGGCTGCGCAGGAACGCCGACAGGTCGTGCCGGCGGGCCTCGTCAGGACTGCCGCGGTGCGGCCCGGCGGAACCGGGACGGGCTTGCGCGGCCGGGGTCATCAGGCTCATGCTCCCCAGCATGCGGCACGCCGGAGCCTGTTGCCAGGTACTTCTTATACCTGGATAACCACACTCTGGTACCAGGGTAAGAAGCGGCGGATCGTATGACCCGTGACTCAACGACTCGCCGTCGCCCCGGCCCCGGTACGGACCGCTCCCGCTCCCCACACCCCTTCGTCCTCCCCCTCCTCCCCCTCCTCCCCCTCGCTCGGCACCGCCGGGCTGGTGACCGTCCTGCTCGGGGCCTTCCTGCCGATGCTGGACTTCTTCATCGTCAACGTCGCCCTGCCCACCATCGACGAGGACCTGGCCGCCGGACCGGCCGTCCTGGAACTCGTCGCGGCCGGCTACGGCATCGCCTTCGCCGTCCTGCTCGTCCTCGGCGGACGACTCGGCGACATCTTCGGCCGCCGCCGGCTGTTCGTCGTCGGCGCCGCCGCCTTCGCCCTCACCTCGCTGGCCTGCGGACTCGCCCCCGACGCGTGGTCCCTGGTCGCCGCCCGGGCCGCCCAGGGCGCCTCGGCCGCCCTGCTCATCCCCCAGGTGCTCGGCACCATCACCGCCGCCACCGACGGTGCCCGGCGCGGCCGCGCCCTCAGCGTCTACGGCGCGGTCGGCGGCATCTCCGTGGTGATCGGGCAGGTGCTCGGCGGGATGCTGGTCGCCGCCGACCTGTTCGGCACCGGCTGGCGCTCCGTCTTCCTGCTGAACGTCCCGTTCGCGCTGCTCGCCGTGGTCCTCGCCGTCCGGTACGTGCCGGAGAGCCGGGCCAGCCAGGCCGCCGCGGTCGACGTGCCCGGCACCGCCCTGCTCACCGCCACCCTGCTCTCGCTGCTCATCCCGTTGATGGAGGGCCGCGCGGCCGGCTGGCCGCTCTGGTCCTGGGTGCTGCTCGCCCTGTTCCCGGTGTTCGCCGTCACCTTCGCGCTGGTCGAGCGCCGCGCCGAGCAGCGCGGCGGCACCCCGCTGGTGCCGCCGTCCCTGCTGCGGATCCCCGAGATGCGCCGCGGCCTCGGCATCGCGCTCCCCTACTTCGCCGGCTTCGGCGGGTTCATGTTCGTCATCGCCGTCGCCCTCCAGCAGGGCCTGCGGCTCGGCGTGGTCGCGGCCGGCTGGGCGCTCGTCCCGATGGCCGTCGGCTACTTCACCGCCTCGCTCTCCGGCCCGCGGCTGATCGGCCGCTGGGGCAGCCGGGTGCTCAGCGCCGGTGCCGTCGTCCAGGCCCTCGGCCTCGTCACCATCGCGCTGACCGTCCTCGCCGACGCCGACCACTTCTCCCCGCTGCGGATGGCGCCCGGCGTCGCCCTCGCGGGCATCGGCCAGGGCCTGATCGGCACCCCGCTGTTCCGGGTCGTGCTCGCCAAGGTGCCCGCCGCCCGGGCCGGTGTCGGCAGCGGCGTGCTCGCCACCGGCCAGCAGTCCAGCCTCGCTCTCGGCGTCGCCACCCTCGGCACCCTCTACCTGTCCCTCTCCCCCAGCCTCGGCATGGGCCGCGCGCTCGCGATCTGCCTCGGCATCCAGCTGCTGGGCTCCTTCACCGTGTTGTACCTGACCACCCGTCTGCCGCGCTCCATCGGCTGAGCCGCCCGGGCCCACGGCCCAGGGCGACGGCGCAACGGCCCCGCGACCGGATTCCTCCCGGTCGCGGGGCCGTTGTCGTCGAGGTCGAGCGAGCGCCGGAGTGGCCCGGCCCGTGGGTCAGACGTTTACTTGAGCACGTCCAGGTACTCCCCGATGTCGTCCCGGTTGCGGGTGAGGCACTCGATCCGGCGGGTCATCCGATCCGCGGGCTGCTGGACGGGGGTCTGCCGCCCCGGATGCTCGGTCTCACCCTCCAAGGTGTCCAGCATCTCCAGGGCCGGCGGGAGTGGGCATGGTCCGCAGGCTACCTGCCGAACAGCCTTACCTGACGGGGCCGTTGGTGCGTCACGCCGGGCTCTCGCCGGTCAGTACCGGCCGGGGCCGAGTGGTGACCACGGCCAGGGTGCCGGCCAGGGCGATCGAGGCGAACACGGCCAGCGCCCCGGTGGTGCCGACCGCGCCGGCCAGCGTTCCGGCCAGCAACGCGCCTACCGGCATGACGAGTTGGCCGATCGAGCGAGACAGGCCGAGCACCCGGCCCAACTGCTCGGGCGGGGAGAGCTGTTGCTGGAGGGTCACCCAACTGACGCCCCAGACCGTCGCGCAGAAGCCGAACACCGCCTGGTAGGCGATCAGCACCGGGAGCGCGGCGCCGAGCGAGGCCAGCGGGATCAGGAACAGCGCGCCGGCGGCGAGCGGACCGAAGACCGGGATCACCCTGGTCAGGCCGATCCGCCGGATCACCCGCCGGGCGGTGAGCACGGCCGTCACCGCGGCGATGCTGTGGACGGCCTGGGTCAGCCCGAGTTCACCGGGGCCCAAGTCCACGACCTGGTAGGCGAAGTAGGCGAACAACCCAGCCAGTCCGGCCCCGCCGAGGTTGAGCGCGGCCGCGGCGACGGCGAGCCGGGTCAGCAGCGGCTGGTCGCGCAGCACGCCGACCCCCTCGCGCAGCGACGCCACGATCCCGGGGCGCGCGGCGGGCTGCTCCGGTTCCGCGCCGCGCCGCAGCCGGGGCAGGCTCAGGGCCAGTGCGGACAGGCCGTAACTGACCGCGTCCGCGACCATCGCGGTCGCCGCCCCCACCGCCTGCACCAGGGTGGCCGCCAGTCCGGGGCCGGCGATCTGGCCGACCGAACGGGCCCCGGCCAGCTTCGCGTTGACCGCCACCAGGCCGTCCTTGGGCACGAAGTCGGCCACCACCGTCGGCACCGCGATGGCGGAGACCCCGCCCAGTGCCCCGGAGACAGCCGCGACCGCGTAGAGGTGGCCCAGGGTCAGCGCGCCGGCGCCGTGCGCCAGCGGGACGGTGGCGATCAGCAGCAGCTGGAGGACGTCCACCGCGACCAGCAGCCGCCGTCGGGAGGCGACCCGGTCCACCAGCACCCCGGCGAACGGCCCGGTCAGCCCCTGCACCCCGTACTCCAACGCGAAGAGCAGCGAGGCTGCCAGCGGGCCGGCGTCCAGGAGCAGGATCGCCAGCGCGGGCAGCGCCAGCGCCGTGACCTGGGTGCCCGCCACGCTGACGCCCTGCGAGAACATCAGCGCGGGCACCGCACTGCCCGCGGGTGGCGGAACGGCCGCCGTGGTACGACCTGAACCATCAGCTGCCATGCCTATCAAGCTACTTCACGCTATGGCCGGTCAGCGGCCCGTTCCGCCATACTTGATTCGCACAATGATCGAGTCCGAAGGAAGGGGGAGCTCATGAGCTTCGTTCTCGTGTTCCTGGCCGCCCTGGCGGCCGTCGTCGGAGGCATCACCCTGCACCTGACCCGCCGCGAGCGGGCCCGCCGGCAATGGGCGGGCGGCGCGGAGGGCCTGCTGATCGAACGGCAGCGGACCGCCCAGGCCGCCCGGATCCGCTCCACCTACTCCAGCTTCGCCACCCACCACGGCAACGGCCTGCTCCCGGACGACCTGTACCCGCAGCACTCCTGACCCCACCCGGGGGCCTCACGGCGCGAGCGGGGCCAGCGCCGCGGGCCTCGCCGCGCCGGCGGCGGACGAGCCGGCCAGCAGGCTCGCCAGGTCGTGCGGCGGCGCCGGTTCTCCGGTCGGGGTCGCCGCCGTGATCCGGTCCAGCCGGAAGCCGCGGCCGGCCTGCCGGGTGCGGCACCAGGCGATCAGGTACCACTTGCCCTCGGCGGTGAGCAGCCCGGCCGGTTCCACCGCACGGTCGCTCTCGCGGCCCGCCGCGTCGACGTAGGACAGCCGCAGCACCGTGCCGCCGACGAGGGCCTGCTCGACGGCGCCGCGCACCGACTCGGCGGTGCGGGCCGGCAGGGCGACGATGCGGGCGGCGAGCCGCTGGGCCGCCTTCGAGGCGGGGCCGCTCATGGTGGCCGCGATCTTCTGCGAGGCCGTGCGGGCCGCGCCGGCGTACGGGGCCGAGGCGTCGGCGGCGGCGAGCGCGGCGACCAGGGCCGAGGCCTCCTCCGGGGTGAAGCGGATCGGCGGGAGGGTCATCGCCGGGTCGATCGACCAGCCGCCGCCCCGCCCGGTCGTGGTGCGCACCGGGACGCCCGCCGCCATCAGCGCCTGGAGGTCGCGCTGCACGGTACGGGTGCTCACCTCGAAGCGGGCGGCGAGCGAGGCGACGGTCCGGGATCGGGGCGCCGCCGCGCGCAGCTCCTCCACCAGTGCGTAGAGCCGGGGGGTGCGGTCCATGCGCGCGACGCTACCGTCCCGCGCCGGCCAGGTAATCCCGCTCCCGCCGCTGTTCGCGCTCGGTGACGGCCAGCGGGAACAGCGTGAAGCCGTGCATCGCGCCGGCCACCACGTCGAGCCGGACGGGCGCGCCCGTCGCCCGCCACCGCTGGGCGAGGAACAGCGAGTCGTCCAGCAGGGGGTCCTCGGTGCCGACGACCAGCCGGGCGGGCGGCAGTCCGGTCAGGTCGGCGTACAGCGGGGAGACCTCCGGGGAGCGGCGCCGCTCGGGGGTCATCCCGGGCGTGAAGAGCTGGTAACTCCCCTGGATCGTCTCGGTGTTGCTGAGCAGCCGCCGGGAGCCGAAGAGCCGCTGGCTGGGCGTCATCGACAGGTCGTACGCGCCGAAGGCGAGGTGGGCGGCCAGGAACGCGCCGGTGATGCCGTGCCGGTCGCGCAGCCGGAGCAGGGTGAGGACGGCGAGGTGGGCCCCGGCCGACTCGCCGCCGGTCAGCAGCCGCCGGGTGCCGAACTCGGCCTCGGCGTGGTCCACCAGCCAGCGGGCGGCCGCTTCGCAGTCATCCGGACCGGCCGGGAAGGGGTGTTCGGGCGCCAGGCGGTAGTCCACGCTCACCACGGCCAGCCGGGCCTCGGTGGCGAGGCGCCACAGCTTCTCGTCCTGCCCGGCGGCCGAGCCGAACGCCCAGCCGCCACCGTGGATGTGCAGGTACACGCCGTCGACCCGCTCGGGCACGAAGGTGCGGACCGTCACGCCGCCGGCGATGACGCGGTCACGGCCCTGCGGCAGTCGCACGGGGGGCGCGTCGGCGCCGAGGCGGTTGATCCGCAGGCGGGTCAGGGTGGCGGCGTCCGGGGTTCCGGTGCGGGCCGGGCGGAGTGCGGCGGCAGCCTCGAACCGCTCGTTGAAGGCCAGGGTCTCGGCGAGGCAGTCCTCGTCTGTGATCGTCATGGGTCGATCTTCGCGACCGTCCGCGACAGCCCGGTGTCACCCTTTCCGAGTGACCTGCGTCACATCGATCCGTCGGCCCCGGCCACCCGGACGGCCCGCCGTGATCGCCGAAGCCTTCCGCCGCCACGACCACCCCGGAGGGAAATCCGGTTGGTCCGACGCCCCCGCCGTTCGACAATCACCGGATGACCGATGATCAGTTCGACTGGGCGCGCCTGCGCGCGGCCCGCCGGGCCTGCACCCGCTTCCTCTCCGGCAGCCGCCCCCTCACCATGCGCGAGCGACTGGCCGCCCTCACCGCCGCCGTCGACCCGGGCGCCCACCCCGACATCTACGGCAACGGGGGCCCGGTCGGGGAGCTGGAGGAGCGTACGGCCGCGCTCCTCGGCACGGAGGACGCGGTCTTCTTCCCCAGCGGGACGATGGCCCAGCAGGTCGCGCTGCGCCACCACGCCGAGCAGACCGGCAACCGGGCCGTCGCCCTCCACCCGCAGAGCCACCTCGAACGGCACGAGCGCCACGCCTACACCCAGCTCACCGGCCTGCGCGGTCTCTGGCCCACCACCGAACTGCGCCACCCGACCGCCGACGAACTCCGCCTGCTCGGCGAGCCCTTCGGCACCCTGGCGGTGGAACTCCCGCTCCGCGACCCGGGTTTCCTGCTCCCCAGCTGGGACGAACTGACCGAGCTCACCGCCGCCGCCCGCGAAGCCGGCGCCCGGGTGCACTTCGACGGTGCCCGGCTCTGGAACACCACCGCCCACTTCGGCAGGCCGCTCCACGAGATCGCCGCACTGGCCGACAGCGTCTACGTCTCCTTCTACAAGGACCTCGGCGGGATCAGCGGCGCCGCCCTGGCCGGCGACAAGGCCTTCGCCGCCTACGCCCGCACCTGGCGCCACCGCTACGGCGGGCAGCTGTACCAGCAGTGGCCGGCCGCCCTCGCCGCGCTCACCGGTCTGGACACCGTGCTCCCCCGGATCCCCGACCGGATCCGTCACGCCGCCGCCCTCGCCCCGGCGCTGGCGGCCCTCCCCGGCGCCAGGCTGTTCCCGGAAGTCCCGCCGACCCATGAGTTCCAGCTCTGGCTGCCCCACTCGGCGAGCGCCCTGAACGCCGCCGTCCTCGCCCTCGCCGAGCGGGAGGGGACCTGGTTCGTCCCGGAGTGGACGGACGCCGCCCCCGGCCTCGCCATGGCCGAGGTGAGCCTGGACGGCCCGGCCCAGGACTGGACGGCGCAGGAGGTCACCGAACTCGGGCTGCACTTCCTGGAGTTGGTCACGGAAGCCGAGCGGCGGACCGCCGCAGGCGACCAGGGCTGAGCCGGCGGCGCCCGGTCCTCCGGCCCAGGGCCGAGAGCCGGGCGCCGCCGCACCCGTCAGGCGAGCACGCCGATCGGCCGACCGAAGTGCCGGGCGAAGAAGCGCACCGCGCTGTCCGCCTCGAACCTCGGCAGTTCCTTGTGCCGACCGGCGTTGGCGTGCAGCGTCTTCTCCGTCGAGGCGAAGGCGTCGAACAGCGCGAGACCGTCCTCGCGGGATATGTGCTCGTCGTCCCACTGCAGGTCGTACTCGATCGGGATGGTGATCCGCCGTGCGTGCTCGGCCAGGACGTCCGGCCAGTGCTGGCCGAAGACCGCGGCTTTGATCCTGGGTTCGCCCGCGACCAGCGGGACGCCGATCGCGGTGCCCATGTTGAGGCCGAACCAGCCGACCGGCCCGTCGGTGCCGATCTCCGGCAGTTCCTGGAGCGCGTCCAGGGCCGCCACCCACTCGGGCAGCGAGAGTGCGGCGAGGTGGGCGTTGTAGCGGACGACGATCGGGCCCTCCGGCTCGCCGGCCGCCCGGGCCCGGAAGAGCTCGGCGATCTCGGCCTCGTCGTGCGCCGACCGCGGCCGGTCGCCGTGACCGGGCGCGTCGAGCACGGCGACGTGGAAGCCGCAGCCGGCCACCAGACGCTGGGCCCGGCCCGCCATCGCGGGGTGCTTCTTGTGGTTGCCGCCGCCGTGGCCCATCAGGATCAGGGGCGCGGTGCCGACGGACGCCCGGTCGGCGCCGGACACCGGCGACCAGAGGACTCCGGGGACGCCGTCGACGGTGAACTCGCGCTCACGCATGCCGTTCACCGGCGCGTCGGAGCTGAACTTCAGAGAAGAAAGAGAAGAAGACATGGCCATGGCCTTTCGGGAGTGCCGTGTTGTCGAGGCGCTCCCGGCGGAACCTGTGTCAGTCGCCCGACCGTGACGAGAGGGGGAGCACCCATGGGGTTATCGCGTTCACGGGGTCTCACCTCCTTGCGCGGTTTCGCGGTCGAGAGGATCTTGTCGCCCGATCACCACCCGCGCAAGCGATTTTTCTCCGCCCGCCCGGCCCACGAGCACGCCGCCGGCAAACCGTTGGCGACCCCCGGACCCTTCGTGTCAGAATGACGATTATGAGCGAGAAGCAGGTGCGGCGGTCCTTCGCCGACGTCCGGGACCGCGAGGAGCTGGCCGCCCTGATGGCCGCCGGAAGGCGGCCGAAGTGGGTGATGTTCTGGGGGCACACCGCACGCGAGGGCGGTGGAGCGCGACATGAGTGCCTGAGCCAGTGGTGGCCTGGGCGGTTCACCGTCGACGGGGTGGCGTACGCCTCCGCCGAGCACTGGATGATGGCCGGGAAGGCCCGGATGTTCGGCGACGAGGCGATCGAGCGGCAGGTGCTGGAGGCCCGGACGCCCGCCGAGGCGAAGAAGCTGGGCCGGCTGGTCAAGGACTTCGACCAGGACGTCTGGGCGGCGGGCCGGTTCGAGCTGGTGGTCGCGGGGAACGTCGCCAAGTTCGGTCAGGACGAGGCGCTGCGGGAGTACCTGCTGGGCACCGGCAGCCGCGTCCTGGTGGAGGCCAGCCCGCTGGACCGGATCTGGGGCATCGGGCTCGCCGCGGACGACATCCGGGCCGAACGCCCCCTGGAGTGGCGGGGATTGAACCTGCTCGGATTCGCCCTGATGGAGGCGCGGGCGCGGCTCGGCGGCTGACGCCGGGCCGCATCACCGGACCGGCCCCGGGAGCCGACCCCCCGCCCGGAGCGCGACCGGCGCACTTCTCGCAACGACCGCCCCCTGCGCGCTCCCTGACACCACTCGGGCACGACTGGTCGCGCTCTCGTAACTCCATCGCCACATTCCGACGCCAGGATGTCCCGCAGTCAGGGCACAGATGGACAGGTTGGGGCGATCATGCGCATGCGGTCGACGGAAGAATCCGCAGGCCAGCAACCGGAGGGCGAGCAACGGGCCGCCGAACTCCGGGCAGAACTGGATGAGTTGCTCCGCGCGAGCCGCTACGCGGGCCAACGCGAACGACGACTGAACGAGACGGTACGGGCGAACCCGGGCCGCCAGCGCCCGGACGGCGAGCTGCTGCGGCAGCTCGCCCAGGCCCGCACCCTCCGCGAGGGCCTGGGCGCGCGCTGCCTCCAACTGAGCGATCAGTTACAGGAGCTGGAGCTCAACCTCAGACACCGGCAGCACCCCCCGGAGCCCCCGCACCCGGAACCCCCGCACCCGGAACCCCCGTACTCCGGCCCTCCACACTCCGAGCCGCCGCACCCCGGACCGCCGCACCCCGAGCCCCACCCCCGCCAGGCCCCGACGCCACCACCGCCACCACCGCCACCACCGCCACCACCGCCACCCACCCGACCCGACCTCGGCGCCCTCACCGAGCGGATCACCGGACTCCACCGCGGCGGCGCCCTCGCCGAGGCCCAGGACCTGCTGGACCAGGCCGCCACCCGCCTCGCCCCCGCCGACGCCGCCCTGCTGGTCGGGATGCTCTCCCAGCGCGGCCCGACCGGCGCCTCGCTGCAGCTCGCCCGGACCGCCGCCCGGGGCACCCCGGACCGCGCCGTCGCCGTGCTGGCGCAGCTGCGCGAACTGGGCCTGGCCGAGGAGGCCGCCGAACTGTTCCACGCCTTCTGGGCCTACCCGGCCACCGCCGTCCCGGCCCTGCTCGCCGCCCTGGAGCGGGCCGGGCAGCACGCCGACGGCGCCACCCTGCTCTGGGAGTGGGGCTCGGCCCCGACGCCCGAGCTGACCTCCCTGGCCACCTGCCTCCAGCAGCACGGCCGCCCCGCCGACGTGCGGACCCTGCTGCGCCAGGCGGCCGGCCGCCCGACCGCCGACCTCGCCGACCTCGCGACCGAACTGCCGTCCGCACTCGCCACCCTGCTGCTGCACGAGCTGGCCGCGCTGCGCCCGCCCGTCGAACTGGTGCGCCTGGCCGCCGCGTTGGACGGCCACCCCGGGCTCTACGGCCGGCTGCTGGACGCCCTATTGGCGGACCCCACCCACCACCGCAGCACCCTCGCCGCCCTCCGCACGGCCGGTCTGCCGACCACCCCGCCGGCCCCGCGCCCCCGCTGGGGCCGGCGCTGACCGGCACGAGGTCGATCGGAGTGATCGGAGTGACCGGAAAACGGCGGAGCCCCCGCCCGCCCTCACCGAGGAGGACGGCCGGGGGCTCCCCGAAGTACCGGACTCAGCAGCCGATCAGACGCGCCGCCAGGTAGCCCTTCACCTGGTCCAGCGACACGCGCTCCTGCGACATGGTGTCGCGGTCGCGCACGGTCACGGCGTTGTCCTCGAGGGTGTCGAAGTCGACCGTCACGCAGAACGGCGTGCCGATCTCGTCCTGGCGGCGGTAGCGCTTGCCGATCGCGCCCGCGTCGTCGAACTCGACGTTCCACGCGGTGCGCAGGTCGGCAGCCAGGCCGCGGGCCTTCGGGGACAGCTCGGCGTTGCGCGACAGCGGCAGCACGGCGACCTTGACCGGGGCCAGGCGCGGGTCGAGCCGCATGCCGACGCGCTTCTCCATGACGCCCTTGGCGTTGGGCGCCTCGTCCTCGAAGTAGGCGTCGATCAGGAAGGCCAGCATGGCGCGGTTGAGGCCGGCCGCCGGCTCGATGACGTACGGGAAGTACCGCTCGCCGCTCTCCTGGTCGAAGTACCGGAGGTCCTTGCCGGAGGCCTCGCTGTGCACCCGCAGGTCGTAGTCGGTGCGGTTGGCGACGCCCTCGAGCTCGGAGAACTCACTGCCACCGAAGTTGAAGCGGTACTCGATGTCCACGGTGCGCTTGGCGTAGTGGGACAGCTTCTCCTTCGGGTGCTCGAAGAAGCGCATGTTCTCGGTCCGCATGCCGAGGTCGACGTACCAGTCCCAGCGCTGCTGGAGCCAGTACTCGTGCCACTGCTCGTCCTCGCCCGGCTTGACGAAGAACTCCATCTCCATCTGCTCGAACTCGCGGGTGCGGAAGATGAAGTTGCCGGGGGTGATCTCGTTGCGGAAGCTCTTGCCGGTCTGGGCGATGCCGAACGGCGGCTTCTTGCGCGAAGTGGTCTGGACGGCACTGAAGTTGGTGAAGATGCCCTGGGCGGTCTCGGGGCGCAGGAAGGCCAGGCCGCTCGCCTCCTCGGTGACGCCGAGGTGGGTCTTCAGCATGCCCGAGAAGTCCTTGGGCTCGGTGAACTGGCCCTTGGTGCCGCAGTCGGGGCAGTTGACGTCCTTGAGGCCGTTCGGCGGCGGGAAGCCGTGCTTGGCCTCGTACTTCTCCTCCAGGTGGTCGGCCCGGTGGCGCTTGTGGCAGGAGAGGCACTCGGTCAGCGGGTCGTTGAAGGTCGCGACGTGGCCGGAGGCCTCCCAGACCTCGCGGGCGAGGATGACCGACGAGTCGAGGCCGACGACGTCCTCGCGGGCCTGGACCATCGTGCGCCACCACTGGCGCTTGATGTTCTCCTTGAGTTCGACGCCCAGCGGCCCGTAGTCCCAGGCGGCACGCGTGCCGCCGTAGATCTCGCTGCAGGGGTAGACGAAGCCACGGCGCTTGCTCAGGCTGACGATCGTGTCGATCTTGTCGGCGGCCACAGTGCTCTCTTCAGTACGTACGGCACGGTCAGGGCACGGCTGGTTGCTCGTACCCGAGTACCTCAGATTACCGGCCAGACGGGTACGGGGTTCAAATCGGTATCGTCCGGCTTCCCCCACCCATCGACACCTCTCGTTCACCCTTCCGAGTGAGTTGACAATCATTTCCACTTCAGATGAGAATGATTGTCATGATGATCGGACTGCCCAGCCGCCGGACCCGCACGACCGCCGCCCTCGCCACCACCGCCCTCGCCGCCTCACTGGCCCTCACGGCCTGCGGCGGCAGCAGCAGCGCCAAGGGCTCGGACGGCAGGCTCAGCGTCGTCGCCTCCTTCTACCCGATGGAGTTCCTGGCCCGGCAGATCGGCGGGGACCACGTGTCGGTCACCGACCTCACCGCGCCCGGCGTCGAGCCGCACGACCTGGAGCTCACCGCCAAGCAGGTCGCCGGCGTCCAGAAGGCCGACGCGATCATCTACCTCAAGGGCCTCCAGCCCACCGTCGACCAGGCCGTCGACCAGTCGTCCAGCAAGCACCGGATCGACGCCACCGCCGCCAGCCCGCTGGTCGATCACCACCTCGACGAGGGCACCTCCGAGGCCGACGGCCACCGGCACGAGGGCCCGGCCGGCGACCCGCACATCTGGCTCGACCCGACCCGCTACGCCGCGATCGCCAAGAGTGTCGGCGCCGAGTTCGCCACGGCCGACCCGTCACACGCCGACGACTACCGGAAGAACACCGACGCGCTGGTCGGCAAGCTCACCGCGCTGGACCAGGAGTTCCAGGCCGGGCTCAAGGACGCCAGGACCAAGACCTTCGTCACCAGCCACGCCGCCTTCGGCTACCTCGCCGACCACTACGGCCTCACCCAGGTCGCCATCAACGGCGTCGACCCGGAGTCCGAGCCCACCCCGGCCCGCCTCGCCGAGGTGCAGAAGGCCGCCAAGGACAACGGCGTCACCACGATCTTCTTCGAGACCCTGGTCAGCCCCAAGCTCGCCGACACCGTCGCCAAGGACCTCGGCCTCAAGACCGCCGTCCTGGACCCGCTGGAGGGCGTCAAGGACCCCGCCAAGGACGACTACCTGAGCGTCATGAAGCAGAACCTGGCCAATCTCCAGGCCGCCCTCGGCGCCCCCGCCGCCACCCCCGCGAGCTGACGGGACACCACACCATGACCCACCCGATACCCCCGGCCGTCCGCCTCCGTGACGCCGTCGCCGCGCGCGGCGGCCGGCCGGTGCTGCGCGGCGTCGACCTCACCGTCCGACCGGGCGAGGTCGTCGCCCTGCTCGGCGCCAACGGCTCCGGCAAGTCGACCACCGTCAAGGCCGTGATCGGCTCCGTGCCGCTGGAGCGGGGCACCCTGGAGCTGTTCGGCACCCCGTACGGCTCCTTCCGCGCCTGGCACCGGATCGGGTACGTCCCGCAGCGCACCACCGCCGCCTCCGGCGTCCCGGCCACCGTGCGCGAGGTGGTCTCCACCGGACGGCTGCCGCAGCACCGGCTGCTGCCCTTCCGCCGCCGGGACCGCGCCGCGGTGGACCGCGCGCTGGCCGCCGTCGGCATGCTGGACCGGGCCGGGGACGGCGTCGCCGACCTGTCCGGCGGCCAGCAGCAGCGGGTGCTGATCGCCCGCGCCCTGGTCGGCACCCCCGACCTGCTGATCATGGACGAGCCGATGGCCGGCGTGGACGCCGCCAGCCAGCAGGTGCTCGCCGACACCCTGCGCGCCGAGGTCGGCCGCGGCGCCTCCGTCCTCCTGGTGCTGCACGAACTCGGGCCGCTGGAGCCGCTGATCGACCGCGCCGTGGTGCTGCGGGACGGCTGCGTCGCGCACGACGGCCCGCCCGTGCCCAACACCGGTCTGCACGCGCTGCCCGGCCACGACCACGTCCACCCGCACGCCGACCTCACCCCGCCGAGGCTGCTCGCATGACCGAGATGCTCTCCTACGACTTCATGCAGCGCGCCCTGCTGGCCGCCGTGCTGGTCGGGATCACCGCCCCCGCCGTCGGCATCTACCTGGTGCAGCGCCGCCAGGCCCTGATGGGCGACGGCATGGGCCACGTCGCGATGACCGGCGTCGGCCTCGGCTTCATCTTCCAGACCAGCCCGGTCTGGATGGCCGTGCTGGTCTGCGTGCTCGGCGCGGTCACCATGGAGCTGGTCCGCTCGCGCGGCAACCAGCGCGGCGACATCGCCCTCGCGATGCTCTTCTACGGCGGCATGGCCTGCGGCAAGCTGCTGGTCTCGATGTCCGCCCAGGCCGGGGCCGGCTCGCTGGAGAGCTACCTGTGGGGCTCGATCCTCACCGTCGCCCCAGCCGACCTGGCCACCATCGCGGTGCTCGGCGCGGTGGTCATCGCGGTCACCGTCGGCCTGCGCCGCCAGCTCTTCGCGATCTGCCAGGACGAGGACTTCGCCCGGGTCACCGGGGTGCCGGTGCGCACCCTCAACCTGCTGCTCGCGGTGATGGCCGCGGTCACCGTCACGGTCGCCATGCGGGTGGTCGGACTGCTGCTGGTGAGCGCCCTGATGGTGGTCCCGGTGGTCGCCGCCCAGCAGCTCACCCGTTCCTTCGCCGCCACCCAGGCCGCCTCGATCGCGCTCGGCGTGGTGGTCGCCCTGGCCGGTGTCACCGGCTCCTACCAGCTGAACGTGCCGTCCGGCCCGGCCATCGTGCTGCTGGCCATCGCGGTCTTCGCGGTGTTCAGCGTGATCGCCGCCCCGCTCGCCCGCCGCCGCCACCGGCGCCGCGGCGACGCCGACCGGGGACCGCAGGTCTGCGACGTCCGGCTGCCCGGCCCCATCACCGGCCGGATCCCCGGCCAGGACCCGGGAAAGAGTTCCTCCGCCGTGACCACTCCGGAGGAGCGGGCCGGGCTGGCACAATGAGGTGCGTGACGCCCACGACCCCAGGAGGACCCACGGTGACCACCGCAGGCCCGTCGCCGCGCGCCCGATCGACCCGGCAGCGTGCCGCCGTCTCGTCGGCCCTGGACGAGATCGCGGACTTCCGCAGCGCACAGGAGCTCCACGACCTGCTCAAGCACCGCGGGGACTCCGTCGGTCTGACCACGGTCTACCGCACCCTGCAGTCGCTCGCCGACGCCGGTGAGGTGGACGTGCTGCGCACCGCCGACGGCGAAGCCGTCTACCGCCGGTGCAGCAGCGGACACCACCACCACCTGGTCTGCCGGCACTGCGGCGCCACCGTCGAGGTCGAGGGCCCCGCGGTGGAGCGCTGGGCCAACTCGGTCGCCGCCGAGCACGGGTTCAGCGACATCGCCCACACCCTGGAGATCTTCGGCACCTGCGCGGACTGCGCGAAGAAGGGCTGACCTCCGTACGGGGGCAGCCCGCACGGACGACCGCGAAGGGCCCGCAGGAGCGCATCCTGCGGGCCCTTCCCCGTGCACCGGTCGGCGGTCAGCGCTGGGTCGGCAGCTCCAGCGGCGCGGGCAGCTCGTTCGGGATCGCCCCGCCGAAGCGGCGGTCGCGCATCGCGAACTGCTCGCAGGCGCGCCACAGGTCGCGGCGGTCGAAGTCCGGCCAGAGCACGTCCTGGAACACGAACTCGGCGTACGCGGACTGCCAGAGCAGGAAGTTGGAGGTGCGCTGCTCGCCGCTGGGGCGCAGGAACAGGTCCACGTCCGGCATGTCCGGGTGGTACATGTACTTGGCGAGGGTCTTCTCGTTGACCTTCTTGGGGTCCAGTCGGCCGGCCGCCACGTCCAGCGCGAGCGCCTGGGCCGCGTCGGCGAGTTCGGCCCGGCCGCCGTAGTTGACGCACATGTAGAGCGTCACCGCGTCGTTGCCCTTGGTCTGCTCCTCGGCGACCTGCAGCTCCTGGACGACGCTCTTCCACAGCTTGGGCATCCGGCCGGCCCAGCGGATCCGCACGCCCATCGCGTCCATCTCGTCGCGGCGGCGGCGGATGACGTCCCGGTTGAAGTTCATCAGGAACTTCACCTCGTCGGGCGAGCGCTTCCAGTTCTCGGTGGAGAACGCGTACAGCGAGATGTTCTTGACGCCGAGCTCGATCGCGCCCTTGAGGACGTCCAGCACGACGGACTCGCCGATCTTGTGGCCCTCGGTGCGGGGCAGCCCGCGCTCCTTGGCCCAACGGCCGTTGCCGTCCATCACGATGGCGACGTGGTCGGGGACCAGCTCGCCGGGGATCTTCGGGGGCTTGGCGCCGCTGGGGTGCGGGGTCGGGGGAACGTAGTCCCGCTGCTTGCCGCCGCCGAAGAGCCGTCGCGCTGCCATGTGCTCACTTCTCCACGTATCTCATCGAGCGGATGCCCCGCTCCAGGTGCCACTGCAGATAGGCCGCGACCAGGCCGCTGCCCTCCCGCCAGTACCGCGGCTCGCAGGCGTCGGCCGTCCGCCAGTCCCCTGACAGCAGCGCCCCGAGCAGTACCAGTGTCTCAGGGGAGGGTACGGCACATCCGGGCACTCGGCAGTCCGCGCAGAGCACCCCTCCGGCCTGCAGCGAGAAGAAACGGTTCGGCCCGTCCAGGCCGCACTTGGCGCAGTCGGTGAAGCTCGCGCCGTACCCGTTCACCGCGAGCGAGCGCAGCAGGAAGGCGTCCAGCACCAGGTGCGACTCGTGCGTCCCGGCCGCCAGTGTGCGCAGCCCGCCCACCAGCAGCAGGTACTGCTGGACGGCCGGCTCGCCCTCGTTCTCGGCGAAGCGCTCGGCCGTCTCCAGCATCGCCGTGCCGGCGGTGTAGCGGCCGTAGTCGGTGACGATCGAGCCGCCGAACGGGGCGATGGTCTCCACCTGGGTGCAGAGCGGCAGCCCGCGCCCGATCAGCTCGCTCCCCCGGCTGAAGAACTGGACGTCCACGTGCGAGAACGGCTCCAGGCGGGCGCCGAACTTGGACTTGGTCTTCCGCACCCCGCGCGCCACCGCCCGCACCTTGCCGTGCTGGCGGGTCAGCAGGGTGATGATCCGATCGGCCTCGCCGAGCTTCTGCGCCCGCAACACGACGCCGTCGTCCCGGAAAAGACTCATGCCGACCATTGTCCCCCACCGCCGGGCCCGGCCGCGGACAGCCGTGTTGCCCGCACCGGGGGCCGTGGGGGAGGACCACCGCGGTGCGGGTCACGGCGGGCCCGGAGTGGGGGTCCTCCCGGCCGAAACCGGGGAGGACCGGGCCCGTTCGTGGGGGATACGGGAGGTCCGTCGCGGACGGGTCCGCCGGGCCGGGGCCGGAAAGGCCTACAGGTTCTCGTACGGCGTCCGGGTCGCCGCCTCCAGCAGCGCCGGCACCTGGCTCTGCGGCAGGTCCAGACAACTCCCCACCGCGGCCAGCGCCTCGCGCTCCTGCGGCAGGTAGCGCCCGTCGGCCAGGGCGATCGCGGCCCCTTGCAGCAGTAGCCGCTCCCGGCCCTGCCGGGCCAGGTGCGGGGCGAGCGGTTCGAGCACCGCGCGCAGTTCCACGGCCAGGCCCCCGGCCATCCCGTGGGCGTCGTGGAGTTCGCCGCCGAGCCCCGACAGCGCGGCGAGCGCGGCCAGCACCTGGGCCTCGCCGCAGTCCTCGAACCCGGCCTCGCGCACCGCCGTGCAGGCCGCCTCGCGGGCCGCCCGGTGGGCGGTGCCGCCGGCCGCGAGCAGGGCCAGCGCGATCGTGTACTGGGCGTCCCGCAGCATCGCGCCGAGGCGCACGCTGGTGAGCTGCTCCAGGACCTCGACGCCGTAGCGCCCGTGGCAGCTGGTGCACTGGACGCTGCCGATCACCGACCCGAGCGGAACGACGGGCGTGCCCAGCAGTCGCAGCCACGGCCGGCCGTGCTGCCGGCGGTAGTTGCGGTCCCCGCCGCAGCCCGGGCAGAAGAAGTCACCGAGAACATCGGTCCGCCACCTCGGGCGAACACCCCACAACCTGGTCACGGCGCCACTCCCCAGACATGGCAGGCGGCCTGCACAACTATGGGCAGGTCACGCGACCGGACACCGAGGCCGTCCCACCGGCCCGGCTTTCCGGTGGATCGATGTTGCCACGGTTACCGGCACGTGTCAGTACCTCGAACGGCTTCCGATCCGAAAAAATGTGGCGCAGGCCACAACGGGCGGCGCACACGTCGAAGGGCCGCCCACGGGACGGCCCTTCGCGTACCACCCGTACGAATTAGCCGCGCTGCGAGCGGTTGACGGCACTGATCATCGCCTTCAGCGAGGCCAGCACGGTGTTGCCGTCGATGCCCACGCCCCACAGCACCTTGCCGTCCACCGCGCACTCCACGTACGCGGCGGCCTGGGCGTCGCCGCCCTCGCTCAGCGCGTGCTCGGCGTAGTCCAGCACCCGTACGTCCACGCCGATCCGGGCCAGCGCGTCCGCGAAGGCCGAGACCGGGCCGTTGCCGGTGCCGGACAGGGTCACCGGGGTGCCGTCCACCACGGCCTGCGCGGTCAGCGCGTCCCGGCCGTCCTCGGTGGTCAGGGTGCGCGAACCGGCCAGCGACAGCCGGCCCCACGGGTTGCCGGTGGTCGGCAGGTACTCGTCCTCGAAGACCCGCCAGATCTCCGCCGGGCTGACCTCGCCGCCCTCGGCGTCGGTCTTGGCCTGGATGATCCGGGAGAACTCGATCTGCATCCGGCGCGGCAGGTCCAGCTTGTGGTCGTTCTTCAGGACGTACGCCACCCCGCCCTTGCCGGACTGGCTGTTGACCCGGATGACCGCCTCGTAGGTGCGGCCGACGTCCTTCGGGTCGATCGGCAGGTACGGCACGCCCCAGGTGTGCTCCTCCACCGGAACTCCGGCGGCCTTCGCGTCCGCCTCCAGGACCTCGAAGCCCTTCTTGATGGCGTCCTGGTGCGAGCCGGAGAAGGAGGTGTACACCAGGTCGCCGGCGTACGGGTGGCGCGGGTGCACCTCCATCTGGTTGCAGTACTCGGCGGTGCGGCGCACCTCGTCGATGTCGGAGAAGTCGATCTGCGGGTCGATGCCCTGCGAGAACAGGTTCATCCCCAGCGTCACCAGGTCGACGTTGCCGGTCCGCTCGCCCTGCCCGAACAGGCAGCCCTCGATCCGGTCCGCACCCGCCATGTAGGCCAGTTCGGCGGAGGCCACCGCGGTGCCCCGGTCGTTGTGGGGGTGCACCGACAGGCAGACGAACTCCCGGCGGGACAGCCGGCGCGACATCCACTCGAACTGGTCCGCCTGGACGTTGGGGGTGGCCCGCTCGATGGTGGCCGGCAGGTTCAGGATGATCTCGCGGCCCTCGCCCGGCTGCCAGACGTCCATCACCGCCTCGCAGACCTCCAGCGCGAAGTCCAGCTCGGTGTCCACGAAGATCTCCGGCGAGTACTGGTAGCCGAAGACGGTGTCGTCGCCCAGCAGCTTCTCCGCGTACTCCATCACCAGCCGGGTGCCGTCGACCGCGATCGCCTTGGTGGCGGCCTTGTCGTTGCGGAACACCACCCGGCGGAACAGCGGCGCGGTCGCGTTGTACAGGTGGACGGTCGCCCGCGGGGCGCCGACCAGCGACTCCACGGTCTTCTCGATCAGCTCCTCGCGGGCCTGGGTCAGGACCGAGATGGTGACGTCCTCCGGGATCGCCCCCTCCTCGATCAGCGACCGCACGAAGGCGTGGTCGGTGGCCCCGGAGGACGGGAAGCCGACCTCGATCTCCTTGTAGCCCATGGCGACCAGCAGGTCGAACATCTTCCGCTTGCGGGCCGGGGACATCGGGTCGATCAGCGCCTGGTTGCCGTCCCGCAGGTCGGTGGAGAGCCAGCGCGGCGCCTTGGTGATCACCTGGTCCGGCCAGGTGCGGTCCGGCAGGTCGACGGTGCCGAACGGCAGGTAGCGCCCGGTGCGCATGCCCGAGGGCCGCTGGCGCACCGAGGCGGCGGTGATCGGGGTCGGCCGGTCGACGAAGGCGCGAGCGGCGGGGACGGACGCGGCGGAGGTCTGCTCGGTCATGGAGGGGACTCTCGGCTTCCTGTGGATGCGTGGTGCGGGCGGGTCGGGAGGGATCAACACCGACTGGCCGGCCTCTGCTGCGCCGCGCGATACACCGTTGGATCGCCGATTCCGCGCACAGCTCGTTCCCCGCGGCGAGGGAGCCGGCCCCAGTGGACTACAGGCCCTCGACGCGGCAGCTAAGAAGAAGCAGCCCGTTGCGCATGATGTGGCCCAGCGTAACCCAGGCCCGCGCGCCCCCGAAGTGATCCGGGCTTCCGTTCCACTCCTTGAGACGTCGGCCAGTTCGGCCCGAGGTGGTGACAACCGGTCATCGAAGCCTCACTCTGGGCCACATGACTGCAGCAGTACCGATCTGCGCGATCGTCCCGCCGTACGTCCTGGACCGCCTCGCCGAGGCCGGTCACCAGCCCGCCGTCCACTCCCTCGCCCTCGACGCCGCGCACCGCGCGGCCCGCCTCGCCGCTCCCCCGCCGGCCGCCGCCGACCCCGGCCTCAGCCGGGTGATCGCCGACGCCGGGCACGGCCAGCGCCTGCCCGGACGCACCGTCCGCACCGAGGGCCAGTCCCCGGTCACCGACGCCTCCGTCAACCACGCCTACGACGGCCTCGGCGCCACCTTCGCCCTCTACTCCGAGGCCTTCGGGCGCGACTCGATCGACGGCCGGGGGCTGCGGCTGGACGCCAGCGTCCACTACGGCCGCAACTACGACAACGCCTTCTGGAACGGCTCCCAGATGGTCTTCGGCGACGGCGACGGGCGGATCTTCGGCGACTTCACCGCCTGCATCGACGTCATCGGCCACGAACTCACCCACGGCGTCACCCAGTTCACCGCCGGCCTGGACTACCAGGACCAGCCCGGCGCGCTCAACGAGTCGGTCTCCGACGTCTTCGGATCGCTGGTCAAGCAGCACGCGCTGCACCAGGACGCCGCGGGCGCCGACTGGTTGATCGGCGCCGGACTGCTCGCCCCCGGCGTCCAGGGAGTCGCGCTGCGCTCGATGAAGGCCCCCGGCACCGCGTACGACGACCCCCAGCTCGGCAAGGACCCGCAGCCCGCGCACATGCGGGACTACGTGGACACCACCGAGGACAACGGCGGGGTGCACATCAACTCCGGCATCCCCAACCACGCGTTCTACCTGCTGGCCACCGCCCTCGGCGGCCGGTCCTGGGAGCGCGCCGGGCGGATCTGGTACGACACCCTGACCGGCGGCGGCCTGCCCGCCGACGCCGACTTCACCGCCTTCGCGCGCGCCACCGTGGCCGCCGCCAAGGCCCGTTACCCCGACCAGGCCTCGGTCGCGGACACCGTGACGGCCTCCTGGGCGCAGGTCGGCGTCAGCCCCGGCTGACGGGGCGGCGGCCCGGCGGGCCCACCGGGGACGAACCGGGGCCGCGGGTTCGCCGCCGGTCGAGAGCGGATCGGGACCGGCCGGACAGGGCCCAAGGTCACGGTCAGGGAAAAGTGCCGCAAAAGCCTTCCCTGCGTAGCACCATGGACACCATGCGTATCCAGGTGACCCGGACCGGCGGCCTCGCCGGAATCGTCCGCCACGCGGAACTCGACACCGTCGACCGCACGGACGCCCCGCACGTCCACGCGCTCGCCCGCGAAGCCGTCGCGGGCGGGCTGCGCGCCCCCTCGTACGGGGTGCCGGACGGCTTCCACTACGAGATCACCGTCGACGGACGGACGGTGTACTGCGCCGACCCCAAACTCACCGACTCCCAGCGCGAGCTGCTGTCCCTGGTGCTGCGCGAGGGGGCGTGACCCCCCGCGCAGCCCGCTCGGACTCCCGGGTCAGAAACCGAGCTTGCGCAGCTGCTTGGGGTCGCGCTGCCAGTCCTTGGCCACCTTGACGTGCAGGTCCAGGTAGACCGGCGTGCCCAGCAGCGCCTCGATGTGCTTGCGGGCGGTGGTGCCGACGTGCTTGAGCCGCGCGCCCTTCGCGCCGATCACGATCGCCTTCTGGCTCTGCCGCTCGATGTAGACGTTGGCGTGGATGTCCAGCAGCGGGCGGTCGGCCGGCCGGCCCTCGCGCGGCAGCATCTCCTCGACCACGACGGCCAGCGAGTGCGGCAGTTCGTCCCGCACGCCCTCCAGGGCGGCCTCACGGATCAGTTCGGCGACCATGATCTGCTCGGGCTCGTCGGTGAGGTCGCCCGCCGGGTAGAGCTGGTCACCCTCCGGCAGCAGCTTGGTGAGCAGGTCGGCGACCAGCTCCACCTGCTTGTCGCCCACCGCGGAGACCGGGATGATCTCGGCCCACTCGAAGCCCAGCTCGATCCCGAGCTGGTGGATGGCGATGAGCTGCTCGGCCAGCCGCTTGGAGTCGACCAGGTCGGTCTTGGTGACGATGGCGACCTTGGGGGTCTTCTTGATCCCGGCGATCTCCTTGGCGATGAACTTGTCGCCGGGGCCGATCTTCTGGTCGGCGGGCAGGCAGAAACCGATCACGTCGACCTCGGCCCAGGTGGTGCGGACCAGGTCGTTGAGGCGCTCGCCGAGCAGGGTGCGCGGCTTGTGCAGGCCGGGGGTGTCGACCAGCACGAGCTGGGCGTCCGGGCGGTGCACGATGCCGCGCACGGTGTGCCGGGTGGTCTGCGGGCGGTCGGAGGTGATCGCGACCTTCGTCCCCACCAGGGCGTTGGTCAGGGTCGACTTGCCCGCGTTGGGACGGCCGACGAAGCACGCGAACCCGGAGCGGTACGAGGAGGAAGGGGCATTCATGGGCTCCATTCTCCCTGATCACCGGAGCCCCGCCGTCCGGGGTCGGCCGACCCCCGCGGTCAGCCCTTGCCGCCGCCCCGTCCGACCAGTGAGAACACCACCAGAAGCAGCAGGAAGGCGAGTGCACCCCAGAGCCAGTAGACCGTGCCGGTCTCCTGCCACTTGCCCATCCCCATCACGAACAGCACCAGCCCGGCGACGAACGCCAACGCCCCCATGCCCCAGCCCCTCACCGAGTCCACTCCCCCGGTGAGATTATCGGCTGAATGCATGGGGGCAAGGCCCGCCGGTGCCTCTCAGCGGGCCTGGGCGGACACCCGCAGCGCCCCGTCCGGGCCGGCCAGCAGCACCGGCGTCCCGGCACCGCCGAGGTCCCGCACGGCCGCCAGATCGGCCTCGGCCGGCTGCTCCGCCTCGCTCACCACGGCCGCCGCCTCCAGCGACTTCGCACCGCTGGCCGCCGCCATCGCCACCGCCACCTGCAGCGCGCTCAGCCGCAGCGACTCCAGCGCGACCGTCCCGGCGACATAGGTGCGGCCGGTCTCGTCACGCACCGCGGCCCCCTCGGCCACGCCGTTGCGGGCGCGGGCCGAGCGGGCCAGGGTGATGATCTTCTTGTCTTCTGGGTCGAGCTCGACGATGTCACTCATGCCGCCGAGCATAGGCGGCCCCCACCCGCGCCACAGCTCAGTGGCCGACCGGGTGGGTGCGCCCCGGGTTCGGGTTGAGGACCTTGACGAAGGTCTTCGCGGCGCCGGACGGCAGCGGCTCCTCGTGCGAAGTCCGCTCCCGCCAGAACGGGTTGTCGTGCGGCAGATGGCTGCTGACCCGGCCGTACATCCCGAAGGTGGTCACGACGATCCCGAAGACGAACGCGAACAGCACGTTCGACATCCGGAAGTTGAGGATGTTCGCGTCCGGCCGGCCGAGCACCGTCAGCCCGTAGAAGCCGGACAGGACGAACAGCACCCCGACCACCATGTTGAGGTTGGACGCGAAGTTCCCGCCGATCACCGCCCCGGCCACCAGGACCGCGCCCGCCACGATGGACAGGATGCTCAGCGCCCCGTTGGTCGACAGCCCGGCGATCCGGTCACCGTGGGTGGCCAGGAAGCCGGGGTGGTCGGTCAGCCCCAGGATCCCGAACACGATCAGGAAGATCCCCCCGATCCCCGCCCCGGCCCGCCACACCAGGGCGAGCCGGCGATCGACGGTCGGCAGTTCGTCTTGCAGCTTCATGGCGACCTCCAGAGCTCGGCCATGACCGAAGGGCACGTCTAGCTGTACGGGTGGCTCCCCTGCAGGTGCGGCGTCTCGTGCATGTAGAGCGAGCCGCACTGCTGGCAGCAACGCAGCCCGGTGCCCCAGTCCTGTTCGGGCCGCGTCTCGGCGTCGTCGGGCATGGTCCGGCCGCAGAGCGCGACCGACGGGTCCTCGTCCCGCACCACGTGCCAGGACTTGACTCCGCCGGCCGCCCCCTGCGGGCCGTACTCCGCGCGAAGTTTGTGCGTCATGCCCTCCATGGTCGCGCGGCGACCGCTCACCCGCTACTCGCCCGCGGCCTGCGCCGTCTCCCCCGCCCGGCGCACCGGCGAGGCGACCATCGAGCCGATCCGGTTGCGGCGCCCGGCCGAGGACTCGGCGGTCAGCAGGATGCCGGTCAGGCCGTCCGCGGCCGGCTCGGGCAGCGGGATCTCGCAGGCCGAGCCGGGGATCGGTACCCGGCCGAGGTGCTTGGCCAGCAGCCCGCCGACGGTCTCGACGTCCTCGTCCTCCAACTCGATGCCGAACAGCTCGCCCAGGTCCTCCACCAGGAGGCGGGCGGTGATCCGGTACGAGCCGTCACCGAGGTCCTCGATCGGCGCGATCTCCCGGTCGTACTCGTCGGTGATCTCGCCGACGATCTCCTCCAGCACGTCCTCGATGGTGACCAGTCCGGCCGTGCCGCCGTACTCGTCGATCACGATCGCGACGTGCGAGCGGCGCTGCTGCATCTCGCGCAGCAGGTCCCCGGCCGGCTTGGAGTCCGGGACGAACACGGCCGGGCGCATCACCGCGCCGACCTCCTCGGCCTCCGCCTCGCGGTTGATGTGGGTGCGGCGCACCAGGTCCTTGAGGTAGACGATGCCGACCACGTCGTCCTCGTTGTCGCCGACCACCGGGATCCGCGAGAACCCCGAGCGCAGCGCCAGAGTGAGCGCCTGCCGGACGGTCTTGTGCCGCTCGATCATCACCAGGTCGGTGCGCGGCACCATCACCTCGCGCACGATGGTGTCGCCCAGTTCGAAGACCGAGTGCACCATCCGGCGCTCCTCGTCCTCGATCAGGTCGTCCTTCTCGGCCAGGTCGACCAGCGCGCGCAGCTCCGCCTCGGAGGCGAACGGCCCCTCCCGGTAGCCCTTGCCCGGGGTCAGCGCGTTGCCGAGCAGGATCAGCAGCCGCGGGATCGGGCCGAGCACCGCGGCCAGCGGCAGCAGCACGAAGGAGGCCGCGGTCGCGGTGGAGATCGGGTGCTGGCGCCCGATCGTGCGCGGCGAGACGCCCACCGCGACGAAGGACACCAGCACCATCACCCCGAAGGCCAGCAGCACGGCCTGCCAGGTCGGGTGGATGTTGCGCACGCACACCGCGGTGACCAGCACCGCGGCCGCCATCTCGCTGGCGACCCGGATCAGGGTCGCCAGGTTGAGGTAGCGGAACGGGTCGGAGGCGACGGCCAGCAGCCGCGCGGAGCCGCGCCGCCCGTTGCGCACGGCCTCCTCCGCCCGGAACCGGGAGACCCGGGAGACGCCCGCCTCGGCGCACGCGGCCAGCCAGCCGAGCACGACCAGCGCCACGGCGCCGAGGATGAAGCTCGTACTCTCACCACTCACAGGGGTTCGGGCTCCGCGCTCAGTGGGTGGTGGGGGCCGGGGAGATGCCGGCGAGGCCGCGGCCCGCCCGCCAGTCGTCCAGGATGCGCTTCTGGAGGGCGAACATCTCCTCCTCCTCCTCCGGCTCCTCGTGGTCGTAGCCGAGGACGTGCAGCACCCCGTGGACGGTGAGCAGCTGGAGCTCCTCGTCCATCGAGTGCTTGGAGGGGGCCGCCTTGCCCTGCTGCTCGGCGACCTCGGGGCAGAGCACGATGTCGCCGAGCAGGCCCTGCGGCAGCTCCTCGCCCTCCTTGCCGGGACGCAGCTCGTCCATCGGGAACGACATCACGTCGGTCGGTCCGGGCAGGTCCATCCACTGGATGTGCAGCTCCTCCATCGCCGCACCGTCCACCAGGATCACGGACAGTTCGGACTGCGGGTGGATCCGCATCTTGTCCAGGGCGAAGCGGGCGACGTCGAGGATGGCTTCCTCATCGGCGTCCCAACCGGACTCGTTGGCGATGTCGATCGACATGACGGGCTGTGTGCTCAGCTTTCGGTGCGATGGGACTGTCGGGGTGCGCGCGCCGCGGCGGTCTTGCCGGGGCGCCGCTGGGCGGGCTTGCGGGGGGCCGGGGTGTTCTCCTCGGCCTCCTGCCGCGCGTCCCAGCGCTCGTAGGCGTCCACGATCCGGCCGACCAGCTTGTGGCGGACCACGTCGGTGCTGGTGAGGACGGAGAAGTGGATGTCCGGAACGCCGGCCAGGATCTCCTGGACGACCTTGAGGCCGCTGCGGGTGCCGCCCGGGAGGTCGATCTGGCTGGTGTCGCCGGTGACCACCACCCGGGAGTTGAACCCGAGGCGGGTGAGGAACATCTTCATCTGCTCGGGCGAGGTGTTCTGGGCCTCGTCCAGAATGATGAAGGCGTCGTTGAGGGTGCGGCCGCGCATGTACGCGAGCGGGGCGACCTCGATGGTGCCGGCCGCCATCAGGCGCGGGATGGAGTCCGGGTCCATCATGTCGTGCAGCGCGTCGTACAGCGGGCGCAGGTACGGGTCGATCTTCTCGTAGAGGGTGCCGGGCAGGAAGCCCAGCCGCTCCCCCGCCTCGACCGCCGGGCGGGTCAGGATGATCCGGTTGACCTCCTTGGCCTGGAGGGCCTGGACGGCCTTCGCCATCGCCAGGTAGGTCTTGCCGGTGCCGGCCGGGCCGAGGCCGAAGACGATCGTGTGCTTGTCGATCGCGTCGACGTAGCGCTGCTGGTTGAGCGTCTTGGGGCGGATCGTGCGGCCCCGGTTGGACAGGATGTTCGCGGTGAACACCTGGGACGGCGCCGGGCTGTCCGGGCCCTCCTCGCGGAGCATGGCGATGGAGCGCTCCACGGAGTCCTCCGTCAGGGGCTGGCCGGTGCGCAGCACCAGCATCATCTCGTTGAAGAGCTTCTGCACGAGGGCGACCTCGGCACGCTCCCCGGTGGCGGTCACCTCGTTGCCGCGGACGTGGATGTCGGCGGCGGGGAAGCCCCGCTCGATCACGCGCAGCAGCGAGTCCGCGGTGCCGAGCAGGGTGACCATCGGGTGCTTCTCGGGGATGACGATCCGGGCGCTCACACGGGCGTCGTCCGCCGGTTCGGGGCGCGACTGTCCGTCGGTACGGGTCTGCGATGTGTCACTCATGGGTCGGCGCTGGGCCTGCCTCATCCCATCCGTGGTGTCGTGTGCCGCTCGGTGTCTCCGGGGCACCAGGGTACGCCGCGAGCGTGATCGCCGCGGCGGGCGGCGGGGCCGCACCCGACGATGCTGCGGCAGATCGCGGGGCGGCGCGAGCCCTTTTCCCGAGGAGGCCTCGCACCGTTCACCGGTGGCGGCGGGCGGGGACGGGCACCCGGGCGAGGTCCTCGGCGAGCACCAGCTCCCCGTCGAAGTGCTTGCGGGCGTCGGCCAGGTGCTGGCCGAGGTCCGGGTAGCGCTGGGAGAAGTGGGTCAGCACCAGGGTGCGCGCGCCGGCCTCGGCGGCGACCTTGGCGGCCTGTCCGGCGGTGAGGTGGCCGTGGTCCTCGGCGAGCTGGGCGTCGGCGTCGGTGAAGGTCGCCTCGACCACCAACAGGTCGGCGTCCTCGGCGAGTTGGTGCACCCCTTCGCAGAGCCGGGTGTCCATCACGAAGGCGAACCGCTGGCCCGGCCGGGGCTCGCTGACCTCGTCCAGGGTGACGGTACGGCCGTCCACCTCGACCGCGCCCTCGTGCTGGAGCCGGCCCACGGCCGGGCCGTGCACGCCGGCGGCGGCGAGCCGCTCGGGCACCAGGCGGCGGCCGTCCGGCTCGGACAGCCGGTAGCCGAAGGACTCCACCGGGTGGTCCAGCCGGACGGCGTCCAGCGCGAACCGGGCGCCGGGCGCGGGCAGCGGGCCGGACTCGTCGATCGGCCGGGGGCGCAGCACCGCGGTCTCGTGGTAGGCGGTGGCGTAGCGCAGCCGCTCGAAGTAGACCTCGCCGGAGGCCGGGAAGTAGACGTCCACCGGGTGCGGGACCCGGTCAAGGTTGATCCGCTGGATCACCCCGGCGAGTCCCAGCGAGTGGTCGCCGTGGAAGTGGGTCACGGCGATCCGGTTGATCTGGGTCGCCGAGACCCCGGCCCGCAGCATCTGCCGCTGGGTGCCCTCACCGGGGTCGAACAGCAGGCCCTCGCCGTCCCAGCGGAGCAGGTAGCCGTTGTGGTTGCGGTGCCGGGTGGGCACCTGGCTGGCGGTGCCGAGGACGACGAGTTCGCGCTGCGACACCTGGGATCAGACCATGCTCTCGGACATCAGCTTCCCGCCGAGCACGTGCACGTGGGCGTGGAAGACGGTCTGCCCGGCGCCCGCACCGGTGTTGAAGATCAGCCGGTAGTCCTCGACGCCCTCGTCCCGCGCCACCGCTCCCGCCTCGGCGATCAGTTCGGCGGCGATCCCCGGCTCGGCGGCGGCCAGCGCCGCGGCGTTCGGGTAGTGGACGTGCGGGATGACCAGGACGTGCACGGGGGCCTTGGGCGCGATGTCACGGAAGGCGAGCACGCGTTCGGTCTTGCGCACCACGGTCGCCGGGATCTCGCCCGCCACGATCTTGCAGAACACACAGTCGGACTGCGGCTCGCCGGCCATCGGATTCTCCTCGGGTCACTGGGTCTTCGCTGACGTGGGACCGTACGGGCGCAGCCTAGCCGAGCCCCGCGACGGCCTGCTGGTACTCCCGCAGGTGCTTCCAGCGCACCGAGCGCATGCCGACGACGTCCCCCTCGGAGATGTCGAAGTCCTCGGAGATGATCACCACCGCCAGGAAGACGAAGCCGACCAGCCAGCGCCGGGTCAGCCGCCAGGTGTTGGGTCGCATCACCCGCTTGCGGCGCACCACCCGCAGGGCCAGGATCCCCTTGCCCACGCTGAATCCGGTCAGCCGGGCGAGCACCACCTGGTTGAGGAACGAGGTCAGCAGGCTGACACCCAGGAACGCCACCCAGAACGGCACCACCGGGCTCTGGACGGCGGCGTGGCCGGCCGCGTGCGCGACGGGCTTGGCGTGTTCCGCGGTCTTGTCGTCGGCGACGGCGGCGGCGAAGCCGACGGTCAGGGCGAGGACGAAGTCGAGCACGATCGCCAGGAACCGCCGCCCGCCACCCGCCTCCCTGGGGCACGGCGGCAGCGCGGGCCGCGCGTACGGCTGCTGGTACGGCTCCTGCTGGTACGGCTGCTGCTGGTACGGCTGTTGGTACGGCTGCTGGTAGGGCTGCTGCTGGTACGGCTGCTGGTACCCCTGCGGCTGCGGCTGCTGCCCGTACGGCCCCTGCCCGTACGGGTTCGGCCCGTACCCCTGCTGCGGGTACTGCGGCGGCGGATATCCCTGAGCCATGGTGTGCTCCCCCGTGAGCTGTCGATCGGATCGCGATCGCGATCAAGAACAGCCCCGCATCCTACCCACGCCCGCGGCGGCGGGAGGCCGGCCCCCGCCTCCCGCCGCCGCCCCCGGCTACGCCCAGGGCAGCGGAGGCGCGGTGCGGGCCGGGGTGGCGGCCAGGCCGTCGAGCGCGATCCGCACGCCCTCGGCCAGCTGGGGGTCCTCGCCGGCCGCCCAGTGGTGCGGGGCGAACGGCACCTCGACGTCCGGGTCGACGCCCCTGTTCTCCAGGCCCCAGCCGTAGTTCTCCAGCCACATCGCGTACTTGGGCTGGGTGACCAGGGTGCCGTCGACCAGCTGGTACCTGCTGTCGATGCCGATCACCCCGCCCCAGGTGCGGGTGCCGACCACCGGGCCGATCCCGAGCGCCTGGATGGCGGCGTTGACGATGTCGCCGTCCGAGCCGGACAGCTCGTTGGCGAGCGCGACCACCGGCCCGCGCGGGGCGTCCATCGGGTAGGGCACCCGGCTGTCGGTGTCCCGGATCGCGTACCAGCCGATGATCCGCCGGGCCAGCTTCTCTATCACCAGCTGCGAGGTGTGGCCGCCACGGTTCTCCCGGACGTCCACGATCAGGCCCTCCTTGGCCATCTCGGTGCTCAGGTCGCGGTGCAGCTGGGCCCAGCCGGCCGTCTGCATGTCGGGGATGTGCAGGTAGCCGAGCCGCCCGCCGGACAGCTCCCGCACCTCGGCCCGTCGACCGGCCACCCAGTCGTGGTAGCGCAGCGCCGTCTCGTCGGCGAGCGGGACGACCACGGGGTGGCGCCGGTCGGTGCCGTCCTTGCCGGCCACGGTCAGCTCGACCGGCTGCCCGGCGGTGCCGGCCAGCAGCGGGGCCGGGCCGGTGACCGGGTCCACCGGGCGGCCGTTGACGGCGAGCAGGGCGTCCCCCGGGCGGATCGCGGCGCCGGGCGCGGCCAGCGGCGAGCGGGCCCGGGGGTCGGAGGACTCGCCGGGCAGGATCCGGCCGATCCGCCACTGCTCGCCGTCCCGGACCAGGTCGGCGCCGAGCAGGCCCTGGCGCCGGGCCGGCTCGGTGTAACGCCCGTACGGGACGACGTAGGCGTGCGAGGTGCCGAGTTCGCCGTGCACCTCCCAGAGCAGGTCGACCAGTTCGTCGTGCGAGCCGACCCGCTCGACCAGCGGCCGGTAGCGGTCCAGGATCCCCGCCCAGTCGAGGCCGCCGAGGTCGGGGCGCCAGAAGTTGTCCCGCATCAGCCGGCCGTTCTCGGCGTACATCTGCCGCCACTCGGCGGCCGGGTCGACGGTCACCCGCAGCCGGGCGAGGTCGACGGCGGTCTCGTCGTCCTCGCCGGAGGCCTTGCGGTCGGACGGGACGATCCGCAGGGCGCCCTCGTCCAGCACGGCCACCCGGGCGCCGTCCCCGCTGACCACGAACCCGTCGAGCCCGTGAACCAGTTGCTCCACCCGGCGCTTCCCCAGGTCGAAGCGCTCCAGCACCGGCCGGGGCCGCTCGTCGTCCAGGGAGGCCGCCTCGTCGCCGAGTTCGCCGAGCAGCGGCGCCCTGGTCCACAGCACCCCGTCCTTGGCGGCGCGCAGCGCGTGGAACCGGCCGCCCTCGACCGGGAAGGGGACGATCCGGTCGGCGATGCCGTCCAGGTCCACCCTGGTGGCCGGCGCGGCCCCCTCCGCCGCCTCCTCGCCGTCCGCCTTCCGGGCCTTCGGCTCGTCCTCCTCCCCGCCGAGCGGGCGCCCGGCCCGCTGCGGGCCGAACGGGGACGGCGTCTCGGCGGCGAGCGTCACCAGGTAGGGGCGGCAGCCGTTCGGGAAGGACAGGCCGAAGGCGTGCGCGTCGTACACCGGGTCGAAGCTGCGCACCGACAGGAAGGCCAGGTAGCGGCCGTCCGCGGTGAAGGCCGGCGAGGTGTCCAGGAAGCGCTGCGAGGTGACCTCGCTGACGGTGCGGGTGGCCAGGTTCGCCAGCACGATCTGGCGCAGCGAGTACGGGCCCATCCGGTGCACCGGGCGGGACCACGCCAGCCAGGCCGAGTCCGGGCTGAACGCCAGCCCGCTGACCTCGCCGTCGGTGCTGCGGTCCAGCTCGTGCACGGCGCCGTCGGCCAGCCCGACCAGCAGCACCCGGCCGTCGTGCACGCCCAGCGCGGCCTGCTTGCCGTCCGGGGAGACCACCAGCGAGTTGACCCGGCCCAGCCGCCCGGCGGCCAGCCGACGCCGCTCGGGGTCGTGGACGGCGGGGGCGTACTCCAGGGCGTCCTCGCCCTCGGCGTCGGACACCCAGAGCACGCCCTGGGCGCCGTCCTCGCCCGGCACCACCCGGACCAGCCGGGCCCGCACCCCCGGGGTCTCGTCCAGCACCCGGGCCGGGCCCTCCCGGTGGGTCAGCCAGTGCACGCTGCCGCGCACCACCACGGCGCTGGCCCGGCCGGTGCGGTCCGGGGCGACGGAGTCCAGCCAGTACGCGGCGGGCACCGGGTGGGGGCGGCGGCCGGCCCGCGACCCGGCCGGCCGGACGTCCAGGCGGCGCGGAACGGCGGTGTCCAGGTCGTCCAGCAGCCAGAGGTCGCCGGCCCGGTGGAAGACCACCCGGGTGCCGTCGGTGGTGGCGTTGCGGGCGTAGAAGCCGTCCGGGTCGGTGCTGTGGCGGCGCAGGTCCGAGCCGTCCGGGCGGCTGGACCACAGCTCGCCGACGCCCTCGTGGTCGGACAGGAAGGCGATCCGCCCGCCCACCCACAGCGGGGAGTCGAGCTGCCCGTCCAGCTCCTCGTGGATCCGGGCGAATCGGTCCTGCCCGATCCACAACTTGCCCGCCCGGCCGCCCCGGTAGCGCTTCCACCAGGCCGGCTCGCGGTTGTTGACGGTCACCAGCAGCACCTGGTCGCCGTCCGGCTCGAAGGCCAGCCCGCCGACCGGCCCGTAGGGCAGCCGGGCCGGCTCGCCGCCGTCCAGCGGCACCGCGTGCGCCCAGCAGCGCCGCACCCCGGGCTCGCCCGCGCCGGTGGTGGCGATCGGGCGCCCGTCGGCCGTCCAGCCCTGCACCCTGGTCTCGGCGTCGCCCCAGTACGTCAGCCGCCGGGACGGCCCTCCGTCCACCGGCACCACGTGCACCTCGGGGGCGCCGTCCCGGGTGGAGGTGAAGGCGATGTGCCGCCCGTCCGGGGAGAACCGCGGATGGTGCACCGGCAGGTGATCGGCCGTCAGCCGCCAGGCCCGGCCGCCGTCCAGCGGGGCGAGCCACAGGTCGTCCTCGGCGACGAAGGCGGCCAGGTCACCGTGCAGATGGGGGTGGCGCAGATAGGCGCCGGCGGAGGTGCTCAGGGAGTCCGTCACCCGGTCAGCGTAGGCAGACGCGGGTACGGGCCGCTCCGTTTTCCGCAGACTCCCGCCGGGCGCACGGGAGTTGCGGGTGGGGTCAGGCCCAGCGGCCGGTGCGCCCCAGCAGCAGCGCCCCGGCGGCCACCCCGGCGGTCGAGGTGCGCAGCACCGACGGGCCCAGCCGGTACGGCTTGGCCCCCGCCTCGGCGAAGGCGGCCAGCTCCTCCGGGGAGACCCCGCCCTCCGGGCCGACCACCAGCACGATGTCCCCGCCGGCCGGCAGCGCGGCCTGCGCCAGCGGCTCGGCGCCCTCCTCGTGCAGCACGGCGGCCAGGGCGGCCCCGGCCAGCAGCGGCGCGAGCTGCCGGGTGGTCATCGCCTCGCGCACCTCGGGGAAGCGCAGCCGGCGGGACTGCTTGCCCGCCTCCCGGGCGGTGGCCCGCCACTTGGCGAGCGCCTTGGCGCCGCGCTCGCCCTTCCACTGGGTGATGCAGCGAGAGGCGGCCCAGGGGACCACCACGTCCACGCCGACCTCGGTCATGGTCTCCACGGCCAGTTCGCCGCGGTCGCCCTTGGGCAGCGCCTGGACGACGACGATCCGCGGCGCCGGCTCCGGCTCCCGCCGCACCGCGGCCACCGTGACCTCGATCGCGTCCTTGCCGAGCACCTGGGCGACCGTGCCGTCCACGCCGAGCCCCAGCCCGTCCGCCAGGGTCACCGCCTCGCCGGCCGCCAGCCGCTTCACCGCCGCCGCGTGCCGCCCCTCCGCGCCGTCGAGCCGCACCACGGCTCCGGGCACGGCGGCGGCGATCCGCTCGGTCTCGACGACGAAGACGGGCGCGGTCATGACGGGAACCTCCGGGGTTGGAACGGAACACGCGGAAGGGGTGCCGGGGACCAGCCCCCGGCACCCCTCCGCTGACGACTACCGGCCGTTGAAGGCGTCCTTCAGGCGCGAGAACAGGCCCTGCTGGCCCGGCGCGAACTGGCCGGACGGCCGCTCCTCGCCGCGCAGCACGGCGAGCCGGCGCAGCAGCTCCTCCTGCTCGGCGTCGAGCTTGCCGGGCGTCTGCACCTCGACGTGCACTATCAGGTCGCCCCGGCCGCCGCCGCGCAGGTGGGTGATGCCCCGCCCGTGCAGCGGGATCGACTGGCCGGACTGGGTGCCGGGCCGGATGTCGACCTCCTCCAGCCCGTCCAGGGTCTGCAGCGGCACCTGGGTGCCGAGCGCGGCGGCCGTCATCGGGATGGTGACGGTGCAGTGCAGGTCGTCCCCGCGCCGCTGGAAGACCGCGTGGGTGGTCTCGGCGATCTCGACGTACAGGTCGCCGGCCGGGCCGCCGCCGGGGCCGACCTCGCCCTCGCCGGCCAGCTGGATCCGGGTGCCGTTGTCCACACCGGCCGGGATCTTGACCGTCAGGGTGCGGCGGGCCCGCACCCGGCCGTCGCCGGCGCACTCGGGGCACGGGGTCGGCACGACGGTGCCGAAGCCCTGGCACTGCGGGCACGGGCGGGAGGTCATGACCTGGCCCAGGAAGGAACGGGTCACCTGGGAGACCTCGCCCTTGCCGCGGCACATGTCGCAGGTCTGCGCGGAGGTGCCGGGGGCCGCGCCCTCGCCGCTGCAGGTGGTGCAGGTGACGGCGGTGTCGACCTGGAGTTCCTTGGTGGTGCCGAAGGCGGCCTCCTCCAGGGTGATCTCCAGCCGGATCATGGCGTCCTGGCCGCGGCGGGTGCGCGAGCGCGGGCCGCGCTGGCCGGCCGCGGCGCCGAAGAAGGCGTCCATGATGTCGGAGAAGCCGAAGCCCGCCGCGCCGGCGCCGAAACCGCCCGCGCCACCGCCGCCGGGCGACAGCGGGTCGCCGCCGAGGTCGTAGACCTGGCGCTTCTGCGGGTCGGAGAGCACCTCGTAGGCGGCGTTGATCTCCTTGAACCGCTCCTGCGTCTTCGGGTCCGGGTTGACGTCCGGGTGCAGTTCGCGTGCGAGGCGCCGGAACGCCTTCTTGATCTCGTCCTGCCCCGCATCCCGTCGGACGCCGAGTACCGCGTAGTAGTCCGTGGCCACCAAATGCTCCGCTTGTTCCGCCTGTAGAAGTGCGACTGGGACACCGCCGCCGGGTTTTCCGACGGCGGCTGCTTGCTACGACTCGGCCAGGATCTGACCCACGTACCGTGCCACCGCTCGCACCGCCCCCATTGTGCCCGGGTAGTCCATCCGGGTCGGACCGATCACACCGAGTTTGGCCACGCTCTCGTCGCCCGAACCGTAGCCGACCGAGACGACCGAGGTGGAATTCAGCCCTTCGTACGCGTTCTCCCGCCCGATCCGGACCGTCATCGCGGCGTCGTTGGTCTCACCCAGGAGGCGGAGCAGGACGACCTGCTCCTCCAGTGCCTCCAGCACCGGCTGGATGGTGAGCGGGAAGTCGTGTCCGAAGCGGGTCAGGTTGGCCGTGCCGGCCAGCATGATCCGCTCCTCGTTCTGTTCGGCGAGCGCTTCGAACAGCGTTGCCAGGACGGTGCTGACGGTCGGCCGGTCGACCTGTTCGAAGGCCGCCGGGAGTTCCTCCAGCAGCCCCGGGACGTCCGGCAGCCGCTGGCCGGCCGCCCGCGCGTTGATCCGCGCGCGCAGATCGGCCAGGACCGTCTCGCCGACCGTGCCCGGGCAGTCGACCATCCGCTGCTCGACCCGGCCGGTGTTGGTGATCAGCACCAGCATCACCTTGGCCGGGGCCAGCGCCACCAGTTCGATGTGCCGGACGGTGGAGCGGGTGAGCGAGGGGTACTGCACCACCGCGACCTGCCGGGTCAGCTGCGCGAGCAGCCGCACCGTGCGGGTGACCACGTCGTCCAGGTCGACGGCGCCGTCCAGGAAGTGCCGGATCGCCCGGCGCTCCGGGGAGCTCATCGGCTTGATCTCGGCGAGCTTGTCGACGAACAGCCGGTAGCCCTTGTCGGTGGGGATCCGCCCGGCGCTGGTGTGCGGCTGGTGGATGTACCCCTCCTCCTCCAGCGCCGCCATGTCGTTGCGGACCGTGGCCGGGGACACCCCGAGGTTGTGCCGTTCCACCAGGGCCTTGGAGCCGACCGGCTCCTCCGTCCCGACGTAGTCCTGGACGATCGCGCGCAACACGGCGAGCTTGCGGTCGTCCAGCTGGCGGACCTCACCGGCCATGGGGCACGCACCTCCGTCTTCGCACGTTGTCGGTCTGTGATGCTGCGAGCCGCTCCGAGGAGGGCCCCGACCCTGGCACTCTGCACACCCGAGTGCCAAAACCGTACCTGCCAGTGTACGGCCCGGGTCCTACCGCAGGAACGGCCCGGCCGGGGTGATCCTGCCCGCAGTTCCGGACGGCCGCACGACACTCCGCGTGCGCGGGTGGTGCCCCGGGGCCGTCCGGGTGGCAGCATCGAAAGCGACGGCGAACGGAGGAGCAAGCAATGTCGAGCTCGGGCCAGCACACCCGTTTCGCGCCCGACCGCGGCCTGACCGGCCGCATGGTCGCGACGATGTTCGTGATCGGGCTGCTGTACGTCGGTTTCACGGGCCTGCTGATCGCGCTGCTGCGCGGGGCCTGGCCGCTGATCGTGCTGATCTCCGGCGGGCTGTTCGTGGCCCAGTTCTGGTTCAGCGACAAGATCACCGAGCGGGCCATGGGCGCCCACCAGGTGACCGAGGAGCAGTACCCCCAGCTGCACGGCACCATCGACCGGCTCTGCGCCCTGGCCGACATGCCCAAGCCCCGCGTGGCGGTCGCCGACAACGACATGCCGAACGCCTTCGCCACCGGCCGCAACCCGCAGAACGCCGTGGTGTGCGTCACCACCGGCCTGCTGCGCCGGCTCGAACCCGAGGAGCTGGAGGGCGTGCTCGCCCACGAGCTCTCGCACGTCGCCCACCGGGACGTCGCGGTGATGACCATCGCCGGCTTCCTCGGCGTGCTCGCCGGCGCGATGACCCGGATCGCCATGTACGGCGGGTTCATGGGCGGCAACCGCAACAGCAACGACCAGAACGCGGCCATCGCGGCGCTGATCATCCCGCTGGTGTCGATCGTCGTCTACGCGATCAGCTTCCTGCTCACCCGGCTGCTGTCCCGCTACCGCGAACTGGCCGCCGACCGGGCCGCCGCCCAGCTCACCGGCCGGCCCAGCGCCCTGGCCTCGGCCCTCACCAAGGTCACCGGGCAGATCGCGGCCATCCCGACCGAGGACCTGCGCAAGTCGCAGCCCTACAACGCCTTCTACTTCGCCCCCGCGCTGAGCGCCAGGGAGACCGCCTCCCAGCTGTTCTCCACCCACCCGACACTGGAGAAGCGACTGGGCCAGCTGGCGAAGATCTCCGAGCAGCTCGGCCGCTGACCCCGTTCCGACCCGGAAGGACCGCCGTGGGATTCCTGGACGCCCTGTTCGGCCGCACCAAGCCCGTCAAGCCCGACCTGGACCAGCTGTTCGGCGTTCCGTCCGCCGCGCTGACCCTGGAAGCCGGGGCCGGGTTCCTCCCCACCGGGCTCGGCTCGGTCTGCTTCGCGGCCGTCGAGGGCGCGGCCTTCGTCCAGGTGGAGCAGCAGGTCCGGGCCCTGCTGGACGCCGACACCGAGCGCGGCGGCGTCCCGGTGGAGGCCTCCAAGGACGGCTACGGATACTCCTGGCTGCTCACCCGGCACACCTCCGAGGAGCTGCCGGAACTGGTGAACGACCTGCACGCGGTCAACAGTGAGCTGGAGGCGAACGGCTTCGGGCCGCAGCTGCTCTGCTCGCTGGTCGGCTTCCGCAACGCGGAGGGACAGTCGCTGGCCCTGGTCTACCTCTACAAGCGCGGCACCTTCTACCCCTTCGCCCCGATGCCCGGCGGCGGCGAGCGGCGCAACAGCCCGCTGGAGCTCCAGGTCAACGCGATGCTGGGGAACGACCTGCGGCTGGAGAAGGACCTCAGCCGCTGGTTCCCGGTCTGGGGCGCACCGGGCCTCTGACGGACCGTCCGTAGACTCGGCGGTATGCGCAGCCACCAGTACGGACCCGACCTCACCCCGCCGTGGAAGAAGCAGCAGCCGGCGCCCGAGGTGGCCGCCGAGCGGGACCTGGTGGTCGAGGAGGCGGCCACCGGCTACTGCGGGGCGGTGGTGCGCTGCGAGAAGACCGCCGAGGGGTTCACCGTCACCCTGGAGGACCGCTTCGGCAAGCACCGGGTCTTCCCGATGGTGCCGCGCGGCTTCCTGCTGGAGGGCCGGGTGGTCACCCTGGTCCGCCCGAGCGCCCCGGCCGCCCCCCGCACCCCCGCCCGCACCGCCTCCGGCTCCCTCGCCGTCCCCGGCGCCCGGGCCCGGGTCGCCCGCGAGTCCCGGATCTACGTCGAGGGCCGGCACGACGCCGAACTGGTGGAGCGGGTCTGGGGCGACGACCTGCGCATCGAGGGTGTCGTCGTCGAGTACCTCCAGGGCATCGACGACCTCCCCGCGATCGTCGCCGACTTCGCCCCCGGCCCCGGCCGCCGCCTCGGTGTCCTGGTCGACCACCTGCTCCCGGGCACCAAGGAACACCGCATCGCCGCCCAGGTCACCGGCGCGAACGTGCTGGTCGTCGGACACCCCTACATCGACATCTGGCAGGCCGTGAAGCCGTCCAGCGTCGGTATCCCCGTCTGGCCCGCCGTCCCGCGCGGCGAGGACTGGAAGGAGGGCACCTGCCGCCGCCTCGGCTGGCCGGTGGACACCCCGGCCGCCTGGAAGCGGATCCTCTCGAAGGTGAACTCCTACAAGGACCTGGAGCCCGAACTCCTGGCGAAGGTCGAGGAGTTGATCGACTTCACCGCCCTACCGGATCAGGGATAGGTCTGGAACTCCGAGCCTTCAGGGACCTCCAGGTTCTCGAAGATCCCTGTCACCCGGTCATCGATGGCGGTCATTGCGCACTCCCTCCGACGGCTGACATCACGTTAACGACTATCAGTCCACCAGGTCCCGCACGACCGCGTCCGCCAGCAGCCTCCCCTGGAGGGTGAGGGCGGCGCGGCCCTGCCGGTAGGGCTCCTCGGCGAGGAGGCCGTCGGCGAGGTGTCGGTCGGCGGCCTTCAGGCCGGTGGCGGTGAGGAGGTCCAGCGGGATGCCCTCGGCGAGGCGCAGTTCCAGCAGGATGCGCTCGACCCGGCGGTCCTCCTCGGTCAGGACCTCGCGGCCCAGGGCCGGGGTGCGGTCCTGGGCGAGGGCCTGGGCGTAGGCGGCGGGGTGCTTGGCGTTCCACCAGCGGACGCCGCCGACGTGGCTGTGGGCGCCGGGGCCGGCGCCCCACCAGTCGGCGCCGGTCCAGTAGAGCTCGTTGTGGCGGCAGCGGCCCTCGGGGGTGGTGGCCCAGTTGGAGACCTCGTACCAGGAGTAGCCGGCCGCGCTGAGCGCCTGCTCGGCGATCAGGTAGCGGTCGGCGTGCACGTCGTCGTCGATCATCGGCAGTTCGCCGCGCTTGACCCGGGCGGCCAGCTTGGTACCGTCCTCGACGATCAGCGAGTAGGCGGAGACGTGGTCCGGCCCGGCACCGATCGCGGCGTCCAGGGAGGCCCGCCAGTCGTCGTCGGACTCGCCGGGGGTGCCGTAGATCAGGTCGAGGTTGACGTGCTCGAAGCCGGCTTCGCGGGCCTCGGCCACGCAGGCCTCGGGGCGGCCGGGGGTGTGGTGGCGGTCGAGCAGCCGGAGGACGTGCGGGCGGGCGCTCTGCATGCCGAAGGAGATCCGGTTGTAGCCGCCCTCGCGCAGTTCGGTGAGGTAGGCCGGGTCGACGGACTCCGGGTTGGCCTCGGTGGTGACCTCGGCGTCCGGGGCGAGCCCGAACTCCTCGCGCAGGGCGGCGAGCATCTTCACCAGGTCGCGGGCCGGCAGCAGGGTGGGGGTGCCGCCGCCGAGGAACACCGTCCGCACCGGGAGGTCCGCGGAGCCCAGGATGCGGCGGGCCAGCCGGATCTCGGCGACCACGTTGTCCGCGTAGGTCTCCTGCGAGGCGACCGCCCCGGAGGAGCGCAGCTCGGTGGCGGTGTAGGTGTTGAAGTCGCAGTAGCCGCAGCGGCTGGCGCAGTACGGCACGTGCAGGTAGAAGCCGAACGGCCGGTCGCCCAGCCCGGTGAGGGCGTGCGCGGGCAGGGAACCGTCGGACGGCACCGGATCGCCGTCGGGGAGTGCGGAGGGCATGACCCCATTGTCCCGTACGACTCACCCGACCACGTGAGCCGTACGGGAGCGGGGGCTCAGGCCTCGTTGGCGCCCGCGTACATGGCGGTCACCGCGTCCGCGTAGGTCCGCTCGACCACCGGGCGCTTGATCTTCAGGCTCGGGGTGAGCTCGCCGTGCTCGATGTCGAGGTCGCGCGGCAGCAGGTGGAACTTCTTGATCGTCTGCCAGCGCTGAAGGTCGGCGTTGACCCGCTTGACGAAGCCCTCGATCAGCTGGTGCACGGCCGGGTCGGCGGCCAGCTCGGCGTAGCTCTTGCCGGCCAGGCCGCGCTCGGCGGCCCACGGCATCAGCACCGCCTCGTCCAGGCCGATCAGCGCGGTGCAGTAGTTGCGGCCGTTGCCGATCACCAGGATGTTGCTGACGAACGGGCAGACCGCCTTGAACTTGCCCTCGACCTCGCTGGGCGCCACGTACTTGCCGCCGGAGGTCTTGAACAGGTCCTTCTTGCGGTCGGTGATCCGCAGGAAGCCGTCGGGGCTGAGCTCGCCGATGTCCTCGGTGTGGAACCAGCCGTCCGGCTCCAGCACCTCGGCGGTCTTCTCCGGCAGGTTGTGGTAGCCGCGCATGACGCCGGGGCCGCGCAGCAGGATCTCGCCGTCCTCGGCGATCCGCACCTCGGTGCCGGGCAGCGGGCGGCCGACCGTGCCGATCCGCACGTCCTCCTTGCGGTTGACGCAGGAGCCGGCACTGGTCTCGCTCAGCCCGTAGCCCTCCAGGATCGGCACCCCGGCGCCGAGGAAGAAGTAGCCGATCTCGGGGGCGAGCGCGGCGCTGCCGGAGACCGCGCCGCGCAGCCGGCCGCCGAAGGCCGCCCGGATCTTCGCGTACACCAGCTTGTCGGCCAGGGCGTGCTGCAGCCGCAGGCCCAGCGGGGCGCTCTCGACGCCGGTGGCGATCCGGCTCTCCTGGACCGTCCGGGCGTGCTCGCGGGCGACCTTGGCGGCCCACAGGAAGATCTTGTACTTGGCGCCGCCCTCGGCCCGGGCCCGGCCGGCGATGCCGTTGTAGACCTTCTCGAAGATGCGCGGCGCCGAGGCCATCGTGGTCGGCCGGATGGCCGGCAGGTTGTGGATGATCCGGTCGACCCGGCCGTCCACCGCCATCACGTGGCCGGTGGCGATCTGGCCGGAGATCAGCGTCTTGCCGAAGACGTGCGACAGCGGCAGCCACATGAACTGGACGTCGTCGGGGCCGAGCAGGCCGCTGGCCTCCTGGGCCCGGCCCTCGTACGCCCAGCAGTCGTGCACCAGGCGCACGCCCTTGGGACGGCCGGTGGTGCCGGAGGTGTAGATGAGGGTGGCCAGCTGCTCCTTGTCGAGCGCGGCCACCGCCTTCTCGACCGCGTCCGGGTGCTGCTCCAGGTACTCGGTGCCGCGCCGTTCCAGCTCGGCGAGGGTGATCAGCTCCAGCCCGGCCGTCTCGGGCGCCTCGGCGGGGGCGTCGAAGAGGATCACGGTGCGCAGCTCGGGCAGCTGGTCGATGTGCTCGACGGCCTTGGCCAGCTGGGCGGCGTTCTCGGCGAACAGGGCCCGGGAGCCGGAGTCGGAGAGGATGAAGGCCGTCTCGTCGCCGTTGGTGCTCGGGTAGACGGTGGTGATCGCGGCGCCCGCGCACATCGCGCCGAGGTCGGTGAGGATCCACTCGACCCGGGTGGAGGAGGCCAGCGCGACCCGGTCCTCGGGCTGGATGCCGAGCGCCATCAGGCCGGCGGCCACCGCCTTGACCCGGACCGCGGTCTGCGCCCAGGTCAGCGAGCGCCACTGCTCGGCGCCCGGGGCGCCGTCCGCGGCGTGCTCGTCGACCGAGGCCGGGTAGCGGTAGGCCTCGGTGTTCGGGGTCAGGGCGACCCGCTCCAGGAACAGGTGGGCGACGGAGGCGGGACGCCCGGCGACGATGTCGGCACTGCCGGAGTCGATCAGGGACTGCGCGGAACTCAACGAGGACCTCCGGGGGCGGGTGGCCGTCTGAGGGATTGTCGCGGCGTCCGTGGGGGGCGGCCGCCGGGGCCCCGGTCAACTCGGTTGGTACCGGTCAGTAACAAGGGCGTAGTCAGCAGCCTAGGGGGAAACCGGTCATTCCGTAAGGGGGCGGATCCAGCTGGCACGCCCCCGCGGCGCCGGTGACCGGCCCGCGCAGCCGGTGACCTGGGCCGTCGGCCCGGCGGTCGGCCCGGCGATGGCAAAGGCCAGGCAAACCTCCGCCGGACAGCCCCCGAATGGCCTGTACGACGCCCTGGAACAACGAGAATTGGGGTGCGAACCCGACCGGCGACGACAAGAGTGTGCCAGTGCTGATCAGACTGCTCCGGGCGTACCTGCGCCCATATTCCCGACCGATCACCCTGCTGGTGCTCCTCCAGCTGGTGTCCACCCTCGCCGCGCTGTACCTGCCCACGCTCAACGCCGACATCATCGACCAGGGCGTGGTCAAGGGCGACACCGGCTACATCCTGCGCGTGGGCGCCGTGATGATCGGTGTCACCCTCGTCCAGGCTGTGTGCTCGATCGGCGCCGTCTACTACGGCGCCCGCACCGCGATGGCCTTCGGCCGCGACGTCCGCGCCGCCGTCTTCGACCGGGTGCAGAGCTTCTCCTCCCGGGAGGTCGGCCAGTTCGGCGCGCCCTCCCTGATCACCCGCACCACCAACGACGTCCAGCAGGTCCAGATGCTGGCCCTGATGAGCTTCACGCTGATGGTCGCCGCGCCGATCATGTGCGTCGGCGGCATCATCATGGCGCTCAACCAGGACGTCCCGCTGTCCGGACTGCTGCTCGCCGTCATCCCCCTGCTCGGCGTCGTCGTCACCCTGCTGGTCCGGGCGCTGCGCCCGAAGTTCCGCAGCATGCAGACGAAGATCGACACCGTGAACCGGGTGCTGCGCGAGCAGATCACCGGCATCCGGGTCATCCGCGCCTTCGTCAAGGACGACCACGAGCAGCACCGCTTCGGCGAGGCCAACGAGGACCTCACCCAAGTCGCCCGGCAGGTCGGCCGGCTGATGTCCGTGATGTTCCCGGCCGTGATGCTGGTCGTGAACGTCTCCAGCATCGCGGTGCTCTGGTTCGGCGCCCACCGCATCGACAGCGGCGACATGCAGATCGGCGCGCTCACCGCCTTCCTGTCCTACCTGATGCAGATCCTGATGAGCGTCATGATGGCCACCTTCATGTTCATGATGGTGCCGCGCGCCGAGGTCTGCGCCGAGCGCGTCCAGGAGGTCCTGGCCACCTCCTCCAGCGTCGTCCCGCCCGCCGCCCCGGTCACCGAACTGCTGCGCCGCGGCCACCTGGAACTGCGCGACGTCGACTTCCGCTACCCCGGCGCCGAGGCCCCGGTGCTGCGCGGCATCGAGCTCACCGCCCGCCCCGGCGAGACCACCGCCATCATCGGCTCCACCGGCAGCGGCAAGTCCACCCTGCTCGGCCTCGTCCCCCGGCTCTTCGACGCCACCTCCGGCCAGGTCCTGCTCGACGGCGTGGACGTGCGCGAGCTCTCCGCCGACGCCATCGCCGACAGCGTCGGCATCGTCCCGCAGAAGCCCTACCTGTTCACCGGAACCGTCGCCAGCAACCTCCGCTACGGTCGGCCCGACGCCACCGACGAGGAACTCTGGCACGCCCTGGAGATCGCCCAGGCCAAGGAGTTCGTCGAGAAGCTGACCGAGGGCCTGGACGCCCCGATCGCCCAGGGCGGCAGCAACGTCTCCGGCGGCCAGCGCCAGCGCCTGGCCATCGCCCGGGCCCTCGTCCGCCGCCCCGACGTCTACCTGTTCGACGACTCCTTCTCCGCGCTCGACTACGCCACCGACGCCAAGCTGCGCAAGGCCCTCGCCCGCGAGACCGCCGACGCCACCGTCCTGATCGTCGCCCAGCGCGTGTCCACCATCCGCGACGCCGACCGGATCATCGTCCTGGACGAGGGCGCCGTCGTCGGCACCGGAACCCACCACGAACTGATGGCCGACAACCCGACGTACCGGGAGATCGTGCTCTCCCAGCTCACCGAGCAGGAGGCGGCGTGACCACCCCCAAGAAGGACGCGGGCGGCATGACAACCCCCACGAAGGACGCGGGCGGCACGGCACCCTCCAAGAAGGACGCGGGCGCCGACAAGCTCCCCAGCGACTCCCAGGCCGCCGCCGCCCGCCGCGGCCCCGCCGGACCGGGCCGCTTCATGGGCGGCCAGGGCACCGAGAAGTCCATGGACTTCAAGGGCTCCGGCAAGCGCGTGCTCGGCCTGCTGCGCCCCGAACGCAAGCTGCTGCTCGGCGTCCTGGCGCTGGGCCTGCTCGGCATCGGCTGCGCCGTCACCGGCCCCAAGATCCTCGGCGACGCCACCGACCTGATCTTCGCCGGCGTCATCGGCGCCCGCTTCCAGCCCGGCGCCTCCAAGGCCGAGGTCATCGCCGGGCTCCGCGCCCACGGCGAGGGCGGCATCGCCGACCTGCTCTCCGCAGTCGACTTCACCCCCGGCCACGGCATGGACTTCGGCGCCATCGGCTCCATCCTGCTCTGGGTGCTCGGCATCTACCTCGCCTCCGCCCTGTTCGGCATCGTCCAGGGCCGCCTGGCCACCAAGGCCATCCAGTCCGCCAGCTACCGGCTGCGCCAGGACGTCGAGGCCAAGCTCGCCCGACTGCCGCTGAGTTACTTCGACAAGCAGCCGCGCGGCGAGGTGCTCAGCCGGGTCACCAACGACATCGACAACATCGGCCAGTCGATGCAGCAGACCATGGGACAGATCGTCAACTCGCTGCTCACCGTGGTCGGTGTGCTGGGGTTCATGTTCTGGATCTCCCCGCTGCTCGCCGCGATCGCCCTGGTCTCGGTGCCGCTGTCGGTGGTCGTCGCCGCCAAGGTCGGCAAGCGGGCCCAGCCGCAGTTCGTCCAGCAGTGGAAGTCCACCGGCCAACTCAACGCCCACATCGAGGAGATGTACACCGGCCACACCCTGGTCAAGGTGTTCGGCCGGCAGCGCGAGTCCGCCGAGACCTTCCGCGAGCACAACGACGCGCTGTTCCACGCCAGCTTCCGCGCCCAGTTCATCTCCGGGATCATCCAGCCCGCGATGATGCTGATCGGCAACCTCCAGTACGTGCTGGTCGCGGTGGTCGGCGGGCTGCGGGTGGCCAGCGGCTCGCTGTCCATCGGCGACGTCCAGGCCTTCATCCAGTACTCCCGGCAGTTCAGCCAGCCGCTCACCCAGGTCGCCAGCATGGCCAACCTGGTGCAGTCCGGAGTCGCCTCCGCCGAGCGCGTCTTCGAACTGCTCGACGCCCCCGAGCAGAGCCCCGAGCCGGCCATGCCGGAGAAGCCCGACACCGTCCACGGCCGGGTCGCCTTCCAGGACGTGGCCTTCCGCTACGACCCCGACAAGCCCCTCATCGAGGACCTCTCGCTCAAGGTCGAACCCGGCCAGACGGTGGCCATCGTCGGCCCCACCGGCGCCGGCAAGACCACCCTGGTCAACCTGCTGATGCGGTTCTACGAGGTCAGCTCCGGCCGGATCACCCTCGACGGCACCGACATCGCCGCGATGTCCCGCGAGGACCTGCGCTCCGGCATCGGCATGGTCCTCCAGGACACCTGGCTGTTCGGCGGCACCATCGCCGACAACATCGCCTACGGCGCCGGCTCCGCCACCCGCGAGCAGGTCGTCGAAGCCGCCCGGGCCGCCCACGTCGACCGCTTCGTCCGCACCCTCCCCGACGGCTACGACACCGTCATCGACGACGAGGGCACCGGCGTCAGCGCCGGCGAGAAGCAGCTGATCACCATCGCCCGGGCCTTCCTCGCCCAACCGTCGATCCTCGTCCTCGACGAGGCCACCAGCTCGGTCGACACCCGCACCGAAGTCCTCATCCAGCGGGCCATGGCCCGACTGCGCACCGGCCGCACCAGCTTCGTCATCGCCCACCGCCTCTCCACCATCCGCGACGCCGACGTCATCCTCGTCATGGAGAACGGCTCCATCGTGGAACAGGGCTCCCACGACGAGCTGATCGCCGCCGACGGCGCCTACGCCCGGCTCTACCAGGCGCAGTTCGCGGAGGCCGTGGCCGAGGTGGACTGATCCGTCCTCACGTGACGAGCCGGGGCGGACCCACCGCCCCGGCTCTTCGCTTTCCCCTCCACGGGCGCTACCTTGGCCCCCGTGACCGCACAGCCCGCCGCCACCGCCCAGGCCCCGGACGCCTTCGAGGCGAACCGCCGCTACCTCGGCTCGGTGGCCTACCGGCTGCTCGGCTCCCTCGCCGACGCCGAGGACGTCCTCCAGGACGCCTGGCTGCGCTGGCGCGGCACCGACCGCGGCGCCGTCGACGACCCGCGCGCCTTCCTCACCACCGTGGTCACCCGGCTCTGCTACGACCAGCTGGGCTCCGCCCGGGCCCGCCGCGAGGCCTACTACGGCGAGTGGCTGCCCGAGCCGTCCGTCTCCTACGCGGACGGCCCGGACTCCCCCGCCGACCTGGCCGAACGCGGCGAGTCCGTCTCGCTCGCCCTGCTCGCCGTCCTGGAACGGCTCACCCCGGCCGAACGGGCCGCCCTCGTCCTGCACGACGTCTTCGCGGTCGGCTTCGACGACATCGCCGCCTCCCTGGACCGCACCCCGGACGCCACCCGCCAGCTCGCCTCCCGGGCCCGTCGCCGGCTCAAGGACGGCGGCCGGCCCACCGGCGGCACCGACCCGGCCGCACACCGCCGGGCCGTCGAGGCGTTCGCCTCCGCCAGCACCAGGGGCGACATCCTCGGCCTGATGGAGATCCTCGACCCGGACGTGGTCTGGCACGCCGACGGCGGCGGCATCGTCCGCGCCGCCGCCCGCCCGGTGCACGGCGCCGACAAGGTGGCCCGCCTGGTGGCCGGCCTGGTCGAGAAGTGGTTCACCCCCGAGTTCGCCCTCGGCCCCGCGACGGTCAACGGCGAGCCCGGCCTGGTCTGGTACGAGAAGGCGACCGGCACCGTCGGCGGCGTGGTGGCCTTCGCCCTGGCCGGCGGGCGGATCGCCGAGGCGTACGTCGTGGTCAACCCCGAGAAGCTCGCCCGGATCGCCCCCGTCCAGGTGTGACGCAGGACACCGTCACACCCCGGCCGGCCACGTCGTCCCCTTCCCGAACAGCGCTCCACCGGAGCGCCCTCGCAAGGAGGCGGACGAGATGAGCAGCACCACCAGCACCGACCGGCGGATCGTCGTCCTGGGCGCCGGGTACGCCGGCCTCACCGCGGCCAAGGGCGCCGGACGGCACCGCGCCGTCACCCTGGTCGCCCCCGAGGAGCGGCTCCAGCACCGCGTCCGCCAGCACGAGACGGCGGCCGGCCGCGGCCGCGACTGGCCCGCCCTCGGCGACCTCGCCCGCGGCCGCCGGATCGAGCACCACCGGGCCCGGGCCGTCGAACTCGACCCGGCCGGGCACCAGGTCCTGCTGGACGACGGCACCACCCTCGGCTACGACACCCTGGTCTACGCCCTCGGCAGCCGCACCGCCTGGCACGGCGTCCCCGGCGCCGCCGAGCACGCCCACCCCGTGGAGCGCGCCCACGAGGTGCGGCGCCTGATCGACGGGGCCGGGCGCCCCGGCACCCTCGCCGTCGTCGGCGGCGGCGCCACCGGCATCGAACTGGCGGCCGAACTCGCCGAGGCCCACCCCGGCTGGCGGGTGCGGCTCGTCTCGGCCGGACAGGTCGGCGGCTGGCTCTCGCCGCGCGGCCGGGCCCACGTCCGGCGAGTCCTCGACCGGCTCGGCGTCGCCGTCCACGAGAACGCCACCGTCACCGAGGTCACCCCCGACGGGCTGCGCACCGGCGCGGGACCGATCGACGCCGAGCTCACCGTGTGGGCCGCCTCGATGGAACCCCACCCGCTGGCCGCCCGGGCCGGACTGGCCGTCGACGACCGCGGCCGCGCCCTGGTGGACGACCACCTGCGCTCGCTCTCGCACCCCGACATCCACGTGGTCGGCGACGCCGCCGCCGTCACCGTCCCCGGCGTCGGCACCCTGCGGATGGGCTGCGCCACCGCGCTGCCGCAGGGCAGGTACGTGGGCCGACTGCTCGACGGGCGCACCTCGGAGCCGTTCTCGTTCCGGTACGTGGCGCAGTGCCTCAGCCTCGGCCGGCGGGACGGGCTGCTCCAGCTGGTCCGCCCCGACGACGCCATGAAGCCCACGGTGTTCACCGGCACCGCGGGGCGGCTGGCCAAGGCCGGGATCGTCACCGGCGTGCTGGCCACGCTGAAGTAGCCCGGACACGCGGAAGCAGTACCGGACACGCGGAAGGGCCCGGACACGCGGAAGGGCCCGGACACGCGGAAGGGCCCGGGCGGATGCCCGGGCCCCTCGCCGCATGCCGCTCGCGGCTACTTCTTGTCCTTCGGCCCCTCGGCGTCCGTGGACAGCGCGGCGATGAAGGCCTCCTGCGGGACCTCCACGCTGCCGACCATCTTCATCCGCTTCTTGCCTTCCTTCTGCTTCTCCAGCAGCTTCCGCTTGCGGGAGATGTCACCGCCGTAGCACTTGGCGAGGACGTCCTTGCGGATGGCGCGGACCGTCTCACGGGCGATCACCCGGGAGCCGATGGCGGCCTGGATCGGCACCTCGAACTGCTGGCGCGGGATCAGCTTCTGCAGCTTTCCGGCCATCATCACGCCGTAGCTGTAGGCCTTGTCCTTGTGCACGATCGCGGAGAACGCGTCCACCGGGTCGCCGTGCAGCAGGATGTCGACCTTGACCAGCTGGGCGCTCTGCTCGCCGATGGGCTCGTAGTCGAGCGAGGCGTAGCCGCGGGTCTTGGACTTCAGCTGGTCGAAGAAGTCGAAGACGATCTCGGCGAGCGGCAGGGTGTAGCGCAGCTCGACCCGGTCCTCGGACAGGTAGTCCATGCCCTGGAGGTTGCCGCGACGCGACTGGCAGAGCTCCATGATCGCGCCGACGAACTCGTTCGGCGCCAGGATGGTGCCGCGCACGACCGGCTCGTAGACCTCGGAGATCTTGCCGGACGGGAACTCGCTCGGGTTGGTGACGGTGTGCTCGGTGCCGTCCTCCATCACCACCCGGTAGACCACGTTCGGGGCGGTGGAGATCAGGTCGAGGTTGAACTCGCGCTCCAGGCGCTCCCGGATGATCTCCAGGTGCAGCAGGCCGAGGAAGCCGCAGCGGTAGCCGAAGCCGAGCGCGACCGAGGTCTCCGGCTCGTACACCAGGGCGGCGTCGTTGAGGCGCAGCTTGTCCAGGGCGTCGCGCAGCAGCGGGTAGTCCGAGCCGTCCAGCGGGTACAGGCCGGAGAACACCATCGGGCGCGGGTCCTTGTAGCCGCCGAGCGGCTCGGTGGCGCCCTTGTGCATCGAGGTGATCGTGTCACCGACCTTGGACTGCCGGACGTCCTTCACACCGGTGATGATGTAGCCCACCTCGCCGACGCCGAGGCCGTCGGCGACCTTCGGCTCCGGCGAGATGACGCCGATCTCCAGCAGCTCGTGGGTGGCGCCGGTGGACATCATCGCGATGCGCTCGCGCTTGGTGAGCTGACCGTCCACCACACGGACGTAGGTGACCACGCCGCGGTAGGAGTCGTACACCGAGTCGAAGATCATCGCGCGGGCCGGGGCGTCCTTGACGCCGACCGGGGCCGGGACGGTGTTGACGATGTGGTCCAGCAGGTCCTCGACGCCGAGACCGGTCTTGGCGCTGACCTGGAGCACGTCGGAGGGGTCGCAGCCGATGATGTGGGCGATCTCGGCGGCGTACTTCTCCGGCTGGGCGGCCGGCAGGTCGATCTTGTTGAGGACCGGGACGATCGTGAGGTCGTTCTCCAGCGCCAGGTACAGGTTTGCGAGGGTCTGCGCCTCGATGCCCTGGGCCGCGTCGACCACCAGGATGGTGCCCTCGCAGGCCGCGAGGGAGCGGGACACCTCGTACGTGAAGTCCACGTGGCCGGGGGTGTCGATCATGTTGAGGATGTGCGTCGTCCCGGCGTCCGGCCCGGTCTTGGGGGCCCACGGCAGACGGACCGCCTGCGACTTGATGGTGATGCCGCGCTCACGCTCGATGTCCATGCGGTCGAGGTACTGGGCGCGCATCTGCCGCGGGTCGACCACGCCGGTGATCTGCAGCATCCGGTCTGCGAGCGTCGACTTGCCGTGGTCGATGTGGGCGATGATGCAGAAGTTGCGGATCAGCGCCGGGTCGGTACGGCTGGGCTCTGGCACATTGCTGGGGGTCGCGGGCACCTTGGTCCGATTCTCCGTTGGTCCGGGGCCGGGGGTGTCCGGATCATCGCTGACCGGCTATCCCGGGGACCGGACAGTCTCGTCCGATCGAAATAGTTCCTCCCATCCTCCCACGACTGGGACCCGGGACGCCGTTCGGGCACCTCACAGCCTTCCGCGACCCCGGTGCGGGGCGGCAGGATGGCCCGTCATGATCCTCGAAAGCGCCCTGCTCGACGTCCTGCCAGGCCGGGAGGACGAGTTCCTCGCCGCCTTCGCCGAGGCCCGCCCGCTGATCGCCGTCCAGCACGGCTTCCGCTCCCTGGAACTGCGCCGCTGCCTGGACGAGGGGCGCGGCTCGCGCTTCCTGCTCCAGGTGGAGTGGGAGACCCTCGCCGACCACACCGAGGGCTTCCGCGGCTCGGCCGAGTACCTGCGGTGGCGCGAACTGCTGCACCGGTTCTACCGGCCGTTCCCGGAGGTCGAGCACTACGGGGAGCCGGTGCTGAGCGCCTAGCCGGGCCCGGACCGCGGGCGGTCCGGCGGTCGGTGCCACGACCGGGCCGGCGGTCGGGCCGGCGGCCGGTTTGGGGCGGGTGGCGGGCCCCTGGTAGCGTGGGCTGCTGCACCTGGCCCCGGCATGCCCTCTCAGCTGGTCCGGCGGCCACCCGGGTGCAGACCTCCCCAGCCTCCGGCCGGGGGGAACCCAGAACCCGTTCAGACAAGACTGAGGCTCTTTCGTGGCGAACATCAAGTCCCAGATCAAGCGCAACAAGACCAACGAGAAGGCGCGCCTGCGCAACAAGGCCGTCAAGTCCTCGCTGAAGACCGCCCTGCGCAAGGCCCGCGAGGCCGCTGCCGCCGGTGAGACCGAGAAGGCCGCCGTGCTGGCCCGCGCCGCCTCCAAGGCGCTGGACAAGGCCGTGAGCAAGGGCGTCATCCACGCCAACCAGGCCGCCAACAAGAAGTCGGCCATCACCAAGCGCGTCAACACCGCCGTCCAGGCCTGACGCCCCCGGGGGCTGCACGCCCCCACCGCCCCGGAGCGACCCGGCCCTCTACCCGGAACTCCGAGGCGTGCGAGACTCGCATCGTACGCGGCCTGCGTTCGCCACGCGGGTGCGGTGCACAACAGCTTCAGCTGTACGACAGGCGCCGTGATCGGCCTCCTCCGGGAGGCGGACCACGGCGCCTGTCGCGTTCCACCCGCCGGCCGCTATGGTCGATCACGCGCGACCGTGGGTGCGGGGAGCACCCTCGGTGCCGGTCCACAGGGGGGACTTCCATGACGACGCCACCACCACCGCCGCCGTCCTCGGCACCGCACGGACCGGGGCCGGCGCCCGGGTACGGGTTCCCGCAGCAGCCGGGGGTTCCGGGTCCGCCGGGGGCCGGGACTCCCGTACCGGGGGCGGCGGGGCCGGTCGTGGGCGGGTTCGGGCCGCCGACCGGGCTGCCGGGTGCACCGGGGCTTCCGGGTGCACCGAGCGCGCCGGGTGGCGGCGCGGTGCCGCGGAAGGGCGCGAACCTGCGCCGAAACGCCGTCTGGGCCTTCGTCGGCGCGCTCCTCGCCTCGGCCGGCTGGACCACCGCCGTGCTGGCCGTCCCGGACCTGGTCAGCAGCGACTCCTCGCCGCGCAGCCTCGGCAACTACCACCTCTCCGACGACTTCTGCGCCACCGCGAAGCCCTCCCGGCTGCTGGAGACGTACTCCGTCACCACCGATGCCAACTCGCCGTCCCACCACACCGACCGGAACCCGGCGCTGGACAGCATGAACTGCTCGATGTCGCTCAAGCGGACCGGCGGCAACAGCGACAGCGAGTTCGCCTCCGTCTACATCCGCGCCGACCTGCACAAGGCCGTCAACCCCGGGCCCGAACTCAAGGCCAACAAGGAGCTCTACCGGGCCCGGGGCTACCAGGTCACCGACATCAGCGGGATCGGCGACGAGGCCTACTTCCTCTACAAGGACGACGGCTCGTCGACGTACCACAGCCTCTACGCCGAGATGGACATCCGCGACGGCGGGATGACCTTCTACCTCACGTACAACGCCAGTTACACCCAGGGGAAGAGCACCCCACCGTCCATGACCGAACTCCGCAACGACCTGCAGGCCGACGCGGACAACGCCGTACGGGCCATGCGGAAGTAGCCGCCGTAGCGGCCTGGGGGCCGGGGGGCCGGGGGGCCGGGGGTCTGGGGGTCTGGGACGGTCAGTAGGACGGGCGGGAGCCGGCCCGGGCGGCCTTGGCGACGGCGACCACCGCGCGCTCCAGGGCGTAGGCCGGGTCGGCCGAACCGCCCTTGACGTCGGCGTCGGCCCGGGCGATGGCCGTCAGCGCGGTGGCCACCGCGTCGCCCGTCCAGCCGCGCATCTGCTGGCGGACCCGGTCCACCTTCCACGGTGGCATGCCCAGCTCGCGGGCCAGGTCGGCCGGGCGCATGTTCCGCCCGGTCGTCGCCAGCCGCCCGATGCTGCGCACACCGGAGGCCAGCGCGTAGGTGATGCCGGTCGGCGGCTGGCCGACGGCCAGCGCCCAGCGCAGCCGCTCCAGCGCCTCCGCCGCCCGGCCGGTGACGGCCAGGTCGGCCACCTCGAATCCGGTCGCCTCGGCCCGGCCGCTGTAGTAGCGGGCCACCACCGTGTCGTCGATCGCGCCCTCGACGTCCGAAGTCAACTGACTGCAGGCGGCGGCGAGTTCGCGCAGATCACTGCCGAGCGAGTCCAGCAGCGCCTGGCAGGCCTCCGGGGTAGCGGAGCGGCCCAGGGCACGGAACTCGCCCTTGACGAAGGCCAGTCGCTCGCTCGCCTTGGCCAGCTTGGCGCAGGCCACCTCACGCCCACCCGCTTTGCGGCCGGCGTCCAGCAGGCCCTTGCCCTTGGCCCCGCCGGCGTGCACCAGCACCATGATCACTTCTTCGGCCGGGGCCTCGATGTACGCCTTGACCTCCTTCACGGAGTCGGCGGAGAGGTCCTGCGCGGCCCGGACCACGATCACCTTGCGCTCGGCGAACAGCGAGGGCGTGGTCAGCTCGGCCAGGCTGCCGGGCTGCAGCGCGCCGGGCGGCAGGTCCCGCACGTCGGTGTCCGGGTCCGCCGCCTTCGCCGCGGCCACCACCTGGGCGACCGCGCGGTCCAGCAGCAGCTCCTCCTGGCCGACCGCGAGGGTCAGCGGGGCGAGCAGGTCGTCGGGTGCACTCTTCCTGGCCATCGCCTACCAGCATCCCACGCGCCGCGGACACTCCCGCCCGACGGCCGAGGCCGACCGGGGCGGGGCACGACGAGGGCGCGCCCGGGGCGGGACCGATCTGGGGCGCGACGGGGGCGGGGCGACAGGGGACCCGACTGCCCGGCCCCTACCGCCAGACCACCGGGCCCGCCCTGGAGAATGACCCGGTGACCGAGAACCACACCACCGACTTCCCGGACGTCGGCGACCCGTTCGTCCGCCAGCTGCTCGTCCTGCCCGACCGCGACACCGCCGACGAGGCCGCCGAGGAACTCTCCGCCGCCCACCCCGACCTCGGCGACCTGGAGATCGTCCGCGACGCCCTGGCCGGCGAGGACGACGCCGAGGACGCCCAGTGGCTGGTCGTCCTCGACCCGCCGTCCGACGGATGGACCCCGGCCCTCCTGCACGCCCTCGACACCCTGGCCACCTCGTACGAGGGCTGGCGCGAGGAGGCCTGACCGGGCTCGCCGCCCGCCCGTGGAGCCGGGGGTCCGGATGTCCGGATGTCCGGATGTCCGGATGTCCGGATGTCCGGATGTCCGGATGTCCGGATTCGGGGGGTCCGGGGTGGGGGGCCGGGGTCGGGATGTTCAGCGCGGGAGTCAGCGCGGGAGCACCCAGTCCGGCCGCCACGTCCCGGCGGCGTCATGGGCGGGCGTCGCCGCGGCCAGGTAGGCGCGGAGGGTGGCCAGGGCCGGGTGGGGGTTGTCCCGGTGCCACAGCAGCGAGTGCGGGTAGACGAGCGTCGGGTCCGTCACCGGGATGCGGCGCAGACCGTGCCCGGCCGGCCAGACCAGGCGGGTGCGCTCGCTCATGAAGGTCGCCAGGGCCGGGGTGTCGGCGACGGTGTCCAGGAGCGCGTCGGAGCCGAAGTTCGGGCCGGTCGCCTCGATGGTGAGGCCGAACTCGGCGACGAGGTCGTCGTAGTAGGCGGCCCACTCGGTGCCCGGAGCGATGCCGGGCATCCAGATCCGGTGCCCAGCGAGCTGGGCGACGGTCACCGAACGGGCGCCTGCCAGCGCGTGGGCTGGTCCGGTGAGGAGCTGCAGCGGCTCGTCGAGCACCCGGACGGACTCGACGTCCTCCGGGAACGGCCGGCCGGGCGCGGCCACCGCGCGGAAGGACGCGTCGATCGCCCCCGAGCGGATCGCGGTGACGGCCGCCTAGACGTCGAACAGCATCACCACGTCCAGATCGACCTCGGGGTGCGCGCGGTGGAAGTCCCGCATAAGCCCCGAGCCCGCGCCGCGCGAGGCGATGATGTCGACCCGCAGCGGTCGGCGGCCGGTGCGCACCGAGGCCACCGCGCGCTCGGCGGCCCGCAGCAGATCCCGGGCGTGCGGCAGGAACGCCTGCCCGTCGATGGTGAGTTCGGCACCGCGCGGGGTGCGGGTGAACAGCCGCACCCCGAGATCCCTCTCCAGCGTGGCGATGCGCTTGGAGACGGCCTGCTGAGTGATCGACAGATCGGCGGCGGCCTTCTGGAACTGGCCGGCGTCCGCGGCGGCGGCGAAGGTGCGTACGGCTTCGAGGTCCACGTCGGCCCACCTTAGTGAACAACGAATGGTTGTACGGAGACCGGATGGCGGTTGTTTGACCTGCGGTAACGCGGCTCGATTAGCTCTCACCGGTCAACGTCGGATTGTGCGGATGAGATACCGAGGGAGCACGCCGGACATGCGGGGTGTAGTGGGCAGGAGACCGCTCGGGCAGGGGTTCGGTTGGCTGTGGGCGGCGTACGCGGTGAGCGCGTACGGCTCCGGGCTGGGCTTCGGGGCGCTCCCGCTACTGGCCGTCCTGGTGCTGCACGCCGGGCCGGCCGAGGTCTCCGCGCTCTCCGCGGTGGGGCCCGCGATGGGCGCGCTGATCGCGGTACCGCTCGCGCCCTGGGTGGAGTTCCGGCGCAAGCGCCCGGTGATGATCGCCATGGACCTCGCCCGCTTCGCCGCCATGGCGACGATCCCCCTCGCCTACGCCCTCGGACGGCTCGGCTTCGTCCAACTCCTCGTCGTCTCGGCCGTGGTCGCCGCCGCCAAGATCGCGTTCAACGCCGCCAGCGGCGCCCACCTCAAGGCCCTCGTCCGGCCCGAGGACCTGCTGGTGGCCAACGCCCGCTTCGAGTCCACCAACTGGAGCTCCATCGCGATCGGCCCCCCACTGGGCGGCGCGGCCATCGGCCTCTTCGGGCCCGTCACCACCGTGATCGCCGACGCGCTCAGCTACCTGCTCTCCGCCCTGGGCATCACCGCCATCCGCGACCGGGAGGAACCTCCCCGACCGGCCGCCGTCAGCCCGGCACGGGCGGGCGGCGAAAGCCCGGCACGGGCGGGCGCGCTGCTCGACGGCTGGCGGCACATCCTCGGCGACCCCGCCCTGCGGGCGCTCTACCTCAACAACCTGCTCGTCGGCGGGCTGATCATGGCCACCGAACCGGTGCTGGCCGTCCTCATGCTGCGCCAACTCCACTTCCAGCCCTGGCAGTACGGCCTCGCCTTCGCCGCCCCCTGCCTCGGCGGACTCATCGGCTCCCGACTGGCCCGGCGCGTCGTGGCCCGCCACGGCCGGCACCGGGTCTTCCGGACCGTCGGCACCCTGCGCGCCGTCTGGCTGATCGGCCTGGTCCTCGTCCGCCCCGGCATCGTCGGCCTGCTCACCGTGATGGCCGTCGAGCTGGCGATCATCGTCAACATGAGCCTCTACAACCCGGTGCTCGCCACCTACCGGCTCGAACGCACCCCCAAACACCTCCTCGCCCGCACCCTCTCCGCCTGGTCCATCGGCCAACAGGCCGCCATCGCCACCTGCACCGCCCTCGGCGGCCTCCTCGCCGCCACCACCGACCCACGCACCGCCCTCGCAGTCGCCGGCCTGCTCATCCTGGCCACCCCGCTCCTCCTCCCCCGCCACACCCACTCACCGAGCCCGCAACCCTCGCACGCCACCTCCTGACCGCCCCTTCCGCCCGGACCCGCCAAGTCGTCCATGCGCCCTCCGCGGCCTTCAACCGCGACGTGCAGTCGGGAACGCTGCTCCACCCGGTGCGGAAGGAGGACCCTCTTGGGGCGGCGGAAGCGGGCGCCCCGGACGAGCCCCCATATTAATTAACCCGCCCGCCCCCCACCCCCCCACCCGCACCCCCCACAACC